>NZ_JBEXZS010000033.1:0-75155 GCF_040593685.1 Methylobacterium sp. EM32
CTCCCCCGCCGGCCGAGACGCCGGCCCCCTACGACCGCGACCTCCTGCGCCTGTCGGAGATCATCGGGGCGCTGAGCTTCCTGCGCGACTTGTGCGGCAACCCCGACGCGCCGGAATGGCCCGCCCGGATGAAATCCCTGCTCGATGCAGAGGGCACCAGCCAGGGCCGGCGCGACCGCCTCGCCGGAGCCTATAACCGCGGCTATGGCGGCTACGCCGTGACGTACCGGGTCTGCACCCCCTCGGCGGTCGAGGCCGCGACCCGCTACATCGCCGAGGGCGAGCGCCTGTCGGTCGCGCTCGCCGGACGGTTCGGCGGCTGACCGGCCCTCTGTTGCATGCACGCCACGCTGTGGCGTCCGTGTCGAAGAGGGAGGCATTCTCGTGGCGCCGTTAACCTCTTCGCAATTCCTTGCTGGCCCGCCGCCGGGCGAGGGCCTATGAATCGGGGCATCACACGAGGCCGCTGCGGATCCGAGACCGCCGTTCTCACCAGAGACCCGATCTCAAGGCTGTCGATGACCGAGTTCGAAACCCACGATCACCACCCCGCCCTCGAGTCCGATCAGGACGCGAAGCGCGCCGCCCTGAGCTACGTCTCGGAGGCCTTCGCGGAAGGCTGCCTGGATGGGATCGACGGCGACTGCATGGCCCAGGCCGCCCTGTTCGCGGCCTTCCAGGAGCTGGTCCAGACCTACGGCGAGGAGGCCACCGCCCGCTACGCCGAGGGCTTTCCCGAGCGGATCCGCGGCGGCACCTACACGGTGCGGCCGCTGGCTAAGCATTAACGGCGTCGCGGTCGTTCGTTAACGATCGGGACCCGCAGAGCCGCCCGTGCGTTCGCCGGGCATGACCTTCCACGATCCCGCTCCCGCCCGCACAGCCCGCCTCTGGCGCCCGCGCCGGGTCGTCATCACTGCGGCGGCGCGGGAGCACGCCCACGGGCGGGCGATCGCGGCCCGCGCCGAGGCCCTCGGGCTCGCCGTCGAGGCTCTGCCCGGCAATCGCCTCACCGGCCTGCGCCACCCCGATCCGCGCCGGGCCTATATCGAGGCCAAGAACACCCTCGCGGTGGTGGTCGCGCCGCCGACCAAGCTGAAGCTGCAGCCGATCCCGCCGAGCGCCGATTGGCGCGTCGACCTCGCCGAGGGCTGCCCGGCCCATTGCCAGTACTGCTACCTCGCCGGTTCGCTCTCCGGTCCCCCGGTGACCCGGGTCTACGCCAACCTGCCCGAGATCCTGGACAATCTGGCCGCTTACGTCGGACAGGGCGGCGTCACCTCGGCGAGCGCGGAGCGCGCGCATGAGGGCACGACCTTCGAGGCCTCGTGCTACACCGATCCCCTCGGCATCGAGCACCTGACCGGCTCGCTCTCGGCGGCGATCCGGCATTTCGGCGCCTGGGACGCCCCGGTGAGCTTGCGCGCCACCACCAAGTTCGCGGCGGTCGAGCCCCTGCTCGGCCTGGAGCACCGCCGCCGCACCCGGCTGCGCTTCTCGGTCACCGCAGCGTCGGCCGCCCGCTACGAGGGCGGTACCGCCCCGTTGCGCGACCGCCTCGCCGCGATGGGGGCTTTGGCCCGCGCCGGCTATCCCGTCGGGCTCACGGTCGCGCCGATCCTTCCCGTGCCGGACTGGCGGGACGCCTATGCCGACCTGTTCGCCCAGGCCGCCGACGTGCTCGACGGGGTGCGCGACCTCGACCTCACCGCGGAGCTCATCACCCACCGCTTCACCCCCGGCTCGAAGGAGGTGCTGACGGGCTGGTATCCGGGCTCCGACCTGCCGATGCGGGAGGACGAGCGCAGCCGCAAGCTCACCAAGTTCGGCTCGGTGAAGTACGTGATTCCGGCCGAGCTGATGCGGGAGATGCGGCAGAGCCTGACGCGGGACCTGGCGGAGCAGCTGCCGGCGGCGCGGGTGCTGTACTGGACGTGACTTTAGGACAATGCTGTGGATGACACCACTATCCTACCCGCGACCTCATCCTGAGGTGCTGCGCAGCAGCCTCGAAGGAGGGCTCCAGGGATCGTGCCGGCTTCTGGAGGCCTCCTTCGAGGCTCCTTTCAGTCGCACCTCAGGATGAGGTTATGGGTGGGAGATGAGATGGTGGATGGGAAGCGACGGACGAATCGGGCAAACACCTGACCCCGCGGCACGAGCCGCCTGGAGCCCTCAGCCATGACCGCCCGCTTCGCCCTGGTCGACGTGTTCCACGATGGCGCCTTCACCGGCAACCCGCTCGCGGTGGTGAGCGGGCCTGAGCCCGACACCGCGACGATGCAGGCGATGACGCGGTGGTTCAACCTGTCGGAGACGGTGTTCCTGCTGCCGCCGACCACTGCCGCCGCCGATTACCGGGCGCGCATCTTCACCCTCGCCCACGAGTTGCCCTTCGCCGGCCACCCGACGCTCGGCGCCTGCCACGCCTGGCTGGCCCTCGGCGGGACGCCGCGGCAGCCCGGGCGCGTGGTGCAGGAATGCGGGGCGGGCCTGGTTCCGATCCGGCAGGATTCCGACCGCCTCGCCTTCGCGGCGCCACCGCTCCTGCGCGCAGGGCCGGTGGACGAGACCACCTTGCGGGAGGTCGCAGCGGTGCTGCGAATCGCTCCTGAGGCGATCGTCGAGGCGCGCTGGGCCGATAACGGCCCGGGCTGGATCGGGGTGATGCTGGCCTCGGCCGAAGACGTGCTGGCAGTGGAGCCGGTGCGCCGCCAAGAGGGCCGGATCGATATCGGCCTCGTCGGGGCACATCCTTCCGACGCAGAGGTGGCCTGGGAGATCCGCACCCTGTTCAGCGACGGCGCCGGCGCCCTGGTCGAGGATCCGGTGACCGGCAGCTTCAACGCCGCCGTCGCCGGCTGGCTGCGCGAGACCGGCCGCGCCGCCGGTCCCTACATCGCCGCGCAGGGCACGCGGCTCGGCCGCCGCGGCCGGATCTTCGTCGATTACGACGGCGCAGACTGGGTCGGCGGGCGCACCCTCACGGTGGCGGAGGGGACGATCCCCCTCGACCTCGCTGCGATCGGGCCTCAGTTCGCGTAGGTGAACACCCCGTCGCGCCAGACGTAGAGCACGTAGCCGGGCGCCGTCACGTCGCCCTTCTGGTCGAAGCCGACATTGCCGAGCACCAGGGTGAACCGCTCGGCATGCAGGGTCTCGGCGATGGCCTTGGGGTCGGTGGACTTGGCGAAGTTGCCGGCCTCGACGAGGGCCTGGAGCGCGGCGTAGCCGTAGAGGGTGAAGCCGGCGGGATCGATCCCGTCGGCCTGCAGCGCCTTCACGGCGGCGGCGGCCTCGGGCTTGCGGCGCAGGTCCGGATTGAAGGTCATCAGCACGCCGTCGCTTGCCGGACCCGCCAGCGCCCCGAACTCCTTGGTGGCGATGCCCGAGGTGCCGAACCATTGCGGGCGGTAGCCGGCCTCCGCCGCCTTGCGCACCAGCTTGCCCATCTCCTGGTAGTGGCCGCCGTAATAGACCACCTCGATCCCCGTCCCCTGCAGGCGCTTGATCAGCGCGGCGTCGTCGGTCTGGCCGGGGACGATGGCCGCGAACAGGGTCTCGTTCTGGCCGATCTTGTTCAGGTTGGCCTTGGTCGATTCGGCGAGGTTCCGCGACAGCGGCGTGTCGTCGTAGAGGATCGCGATCTTCTTGTCGCGAAACCGCTCGGCCAGGATCGTGGCCGAGAGCCGGCCCTGGTCGTCCTCGCGGCCGGAGACCCGGAAGATGGTCGGCAGGCCGCGATCGGTCAGGCGCGCGGCGTTGGAGGCCGGGCTGATCATCACCGCGCCCGCCGCCGCGTAGACGTCGGAGGCGGCGAGCGAGGCGCTGGAGCAGACATGCCCGATCACCAGCCGCACGCCGGCGCGCACGAAGCGCTCGGCCACCGCCATCGCCTGGCCGGGGTCGCAGGCATCGTCCTGCACGTCGAGCACGATCGGCTCGCCACTGATGCCCCCGCGGGCATTGGCGTCCCGGACGGCAGCCTGCACGCCCTGGAGCACCTGCTCGCCGATGCCGGCGATCGCGCCGGTGCGCGGCACCGCGACCCCGACGGTCACGTCGGCGCGGGCGGCACCCGCCCCGGTCAGCAGCGCTCCGATCGCCAGCCACAGAGCGGCGACGGCCCTGGTGCGCGTCATCCCCGGCGCTCCCGCATCGTTCGAACCACTCCGTCCTCCGGCCTCGCTCGTCCGGCCGCTTAGCACGGCCGCCGCCCCCCTGTCCGCGCGGACCAGCGGGGGCGCCCGCTCTATCGGGCGCGAGCCCGCGGGGGCGCAAGGGGGGCGCGGCGCGTCAGGGTGCTGCGGCGAGCATAGCACGGACGCCCCGGCTGGAACGCCCGTCCGTCGCCGGATATGGAGGGATTCAGGGAGGAAATCGCGTGACGACACACGATGACGGCATCCGGGTCGCGGTGCTCGACGATTACCAGGGCGTGGCCGCGGGGCTCGCCGATTGGGGAGGCCTCGGCCCGGAGGTCGCGGTGGAGTTCTTCTCGGAACCGGTGCCGCGGGTGGACGCCGCGGCGCGGCTCGCGCCCTACACCGTGCTCTGCCTGATGCGCGAGCGCATGCCGCTCGACGCCGAGTTGATTGCAGCCCTGCCGAACTTGCGGCTCGTGGTGTTCACCGGCGGGCGCAACCCGTCGGTCGACGTTGCGGCGCTGACCGCCCGCGGCATCATGGTCTGCAACACCCGCAACGGCGAGGGCGGCATCGCCACCGCGGAACTCGCGATCGCGCTGATGCTGGCCTGTGCCCGCAACCTGAAGCGGGAATTCGCCAACATGGCGGCCGGGCGCTGGCAGGAGACCGTGGGCGAGGGTCTGGAGGGCCGCACCCTCGGGCTCCTCGGGCTCGGGCGCATCGGGGCCCGGGTCGCGGCGGTGGGCCGCGCGCTCGGCATGCGGGCGACGGCCTGGAGCCCCAACCTGACGCCGGAGCGGGCCGAGGCCGGCGGGGCGGCTCTCGTCACGCGCGAGGCCCTGTTCGCGCAGAGCGACGTCGTCAGTCTGCACATGGTGCTGGCGCCTTCGACCCGCGGCATCGTCGGCGAGGCCGAGATCGCCCGGATGCGAGAAGGCGCGATCCTGATCAACACCTCCCGCGGCCCGCTGATCGACGAGGCGGCTCTGGTGGCGGCGCTGAGCGAGGGCCGGATCCGGGCCGGGCTCGACGTGTTCGACCGCGAGCCCCTGCCCGCCGACCACCCCTTGCGCCGGCTGCCGAACGCGGTGCTGACCCCGCATCTCGGCTACGTCACGCAGAGCACGTTCCGGATGTTCTACGAGGACACCGTCGAGGCGATCGCGGCCTGGCGCCGGGGCGCACCGGTGCGGGTGGTGACGTCCTGACCCGAACCGGGCGGGCCGCTTGGCCCGCCCGATGCGACCTTACCGCACGCCAGCGTAGACCGAGGCGCCGGCCGAGACAGGCGCGGTGATGGTCGAGAACACGCTGAGCACCTTCTGGACCTCGGTGAAGGGCGCGTTCGAGACGTAGACGAGGTCGCGGTTGCGCATCCGGAACGCCTGGGACACGAACAGGCTGTTGGGGTCGCGCATGTTGATCCGGTAGACCACCGGCACGAAATTCGAGGTGAGCAGCGGGCTGTTCGGGCGGATGCGGCGCACCACCGAGGCCGGCTCGAACCGGAACAGGAACACGCCGGCCGGGTCGGCCTGCACGTCCGAGAGGCCGCGCGCCTTGGCGAGCGCCTGGGCAAGCGTGATGCCCTCGGCGGCGAAGGGGATCTCGGATTGCGCGCCGAGCGCGCCGACGGCCAGGAAGGTCTGGGGGTCGCGCACCAGGGTGAGGGTGTCGCCCGGGCGCAGGAAGATGTTCTCGCGCGGGTTGGAGACGATCGCGGTCAGCGGCACCGTCGCGGTGGTGGAGCCGCGCGACAGCCGCACGAAGGTCTCGGAGACCGGCGCGCGCACGCCGCCGGCGGAGGCGACCACGTCGAGCAGCCGGTCGCCCTTGGTGGAGAGCGGCAGGCGGGCGCCCGCCGTCACCTCGCCGGTCACCGTCACGGCGGTGCTGGTCGGCTGGACCACGGTGACGATCACCTGCGGCTCGATCGCCTTGCCGGCGAGCTCCTGCTCGATCTGGGCCTGCACGTCCTGGACGCGCTTGCCCGCCACCTGGATGCGGCCGGCATACGGCACCGTGATCGCACCGTCGCGGGTGACGACCTGGGGCGGGATGGTGGCCGATTTCGAGCCGGAGGAGAACCGGTCGACCGACAGGGTGCCGGAGAACAGGCCGCCGGTGCTGGCCTCGTAGATGGTCACCGCCACGGTGTCGCCGACGCCGATCACCGGCTCGACCGAGGGGCGGCGGTCGCCGAAGGAGGCGAGCAGGCTGTCGAGGGGACGGCCGCGCAGGGCCTCGACCACGGCGGCGTTGACGTCGACGATCTCGTAGCGGGCGAGCAGGCCCTGGTCGGTGGCGACGTCGGCGCCCGACGCGACCGCGCTGGCCGTCGGCCCGGCCGCCGGCAGGAAGTTGGAGCAGCCCGAGACCGCGAGCGCGGTGCAGAGGGCGATCGGGAGTGCGCGCATCGGCGAGAGTGCTCGTCCTTACCTTGAGAGTGGTCCCTAGCCCGAGTCGGGTCCCCTGTCCGTGGCCCCCGTGTCACAGTGCCTTCGGGAGCCCTCCCCCGGCGCCGCCTTCCCCGCTAGACACAGGCTCTGGAGACCGGCGCGCGGCCTTCGGCGTGTCGTATCAACACGACAAGAGTTACCAAATCGCGGCGTCAGGATGGCGCGACGCAGAACGATTGGCGCGGATGACAGGGCAGAGATGACCACACAGATCGGCTACACGCCGCCCGACGCCGCCGCACAGGATCCGGGGCCCGTGCGGCGGCGGCACGTCGTCTACCTGCCGGGCTACGATCCGGAATCGGGCAAGCGCTACCGGGCGCTGTTCGCCCGCGAATTCACGCGCTACGCCAAGCGCTTCGACATCGGCAGGAAGGCGATCACCCGCGCCGAGACGAGGCCGGACGGCCTGGTGCAGACCTGGACCGTGGAGACCGGGCAGCCCGGGCTCGAGACCCGCACCACCTACGAGGTGCTGTTGTGGGACGACCTCGTGCGGGCGGATTTCCGCCGGCCGCTGATCGCCTCGATGGCGTTGCTCACCGCCGGCATCCTTCACAGCCTCGTCACCGGCAAGCTGTTCCGGCTCTACGGCCTGAACTGGAAGTACGGCAACGTCATCCTCTATCCCTTCGGCATGACGCTGATCTTAGGGGGGCTCGCCGCCCTCCTCGGCACCGGCGTCGCGCGGCTCCTCGCCGGCTGGCTGCCGGGCCTCGCCGCCGGCGCCCTCGGGGCGCTCGCCGGGATCGGCCTCGTGCTGGCCGCCACCCCGCTCCTCGACCGGATTTTCCTGCGTCAGCTCATCAACGACTGGGTGTTCAACTGGCAGCACAGCAACGGCTGGCGCCCCGACTACGAGGCGCGGCTCTCCCTGTTCGCCGACCACGTCGCGGGAATCTGCCACGCGGGCGAGGTCGACGAGGTGCTGATCGTCGGTCATTCCTCGGGCGGCCTCACCGCCGCCGAGGTCGCCGCCCGGGTGCTGGAGCGGGATATTCCGGCGATGTCGCGCCTCTCGCTCCTCACCCTCGGAGCCGGGCTGCCCCTCGTCACCATCAACCCGCGGGCGCAGCCGGTGCGGGCCGACGTGATGCGCCTCGTCACGAGCGAGCGGCTGGTCTGGACCGACTACCAGGCGCCGCAGGACTGGATGAACTTCCCGGGCTTCAACCCCGCCCGCGACCTCGGCGAGACGCCGGCGGGCCCAGTGCGCAACCCGATGATCCGCTCGACGAAGTTCCGCGAGATCATCGTCCCGGACGTCTACCGGCGGATCTCGTTCCGGCCGTTCCGGATGCACTTCCAGTTCCTGATGGCCAACGACCTGCCGGGCGAGTACGACTTCTTCGCCCTGACGCTCGGGCCGCAGTCCCTGCGCGAGCGGGTGCTGCACCCTGAGATCGTCCCGCTGCGGCCCGAGGCCGCCCCCGAGCCGGTGCCGGTGCATCGGGAAATCTGAGCTTGGAAATCCGAGCGTGAGATCCGAGGAGGCCGCCCCTTGCCCGAAACTCCCGCGCCCATTTCCCTCGTGGTCACCGACGTCGACGGCACCCTCGTCACCGGCGACAAGCGGCTGACGGAGCGAGCGATCCGCGCCGTCGAAGCCCTGCGCGAGCGCGGCATCGCCTTCACGGTGGCATCGAGCCGCCCGCCGGTCGGCCTGCGCCCCCTGGTCGCGGCGCTCGGGCTCACCTTGCCGATGGGCGCCTTCAACGGCTCGACGGTGGTGCGGCCCGACCTCTCGCTCGTCGACGAGACGCTGATTCCGGAGCATGCCGCGCGGACGGCCGCCGCGCGGTTCGCCGCGGAGGGGATCGACCTCTGGGTCTTCGCGGACGGCGCGTGGCTCCTCACCGATCCGGACGGCCCCTATACCGACCTCGAGCGCCGCACCCTCCAGGCCGAGCCGCGCGTGGTCGATGACCCCGCCCCCCACCTCGCCCGCGCGGCGAAGCTCGTCGGCGTCTCCCGCGACCACGCCCGCCTCGCCGCCCTCGAACCGCGTCTCGCCGCCGAGATCGGCGACGGCGCGGCGGTCCACCGCTCGCAGGCCTACTATCTCGACGTCACCCCGCCCCACATCGACAAGGGCCACTTCGTGGCGCGCATCGCGGGTGAGCTGGGTGTGCCGCTCGGAGAGGTGGCGGTGCTCGGCGACATGGCGAACGACACCGCGATGTTTTCCCGCGCCGGCCTGTCGATCGCGATGGGCAACGCCAGCGACGCGGTGAAGCGGGCGGCGACGCAGGTGACGGGGACGAACGAGGCGGAGGGATTCGCGGAGGCGATCGAGCGGTTCGTGCTCCGGTGATGCGTCTCCGCGGCGGCTCAGGCGAGAGGCATCGGTGTTCGTCATCCCGCTCGGCTCATCCCACCCACGATCTCATCCTGAGGCGCGAGCGCAGCGAGCCTCGAAGGAGGTCTCCAGGGATCGCGAAACTTCTGGAACCCTCCTTCGAGGCTCGCTGCGCTCGCGCCTCAGGATGAGGTCGTGGGTGGGACAGATTGGTTTGCGGTGGTCGTAGCCCGCTCCTGAGCGAGCCCCCTACCCCGCCAAAGCTGCATCCACCTCCCGCGCGCGCCCCAACCCCCGCATCAGCTCGGCGAGGTGCGGACGCACCCGCAGCTGCTCGGCGTGGAGCCGGCGCACCGCCTCGGTCAGGCTGCCGTCATAGCCCAGCGCCTCGTCCGCGAAGGCGATCATCCGGGCATTGGGCCAGGCCTTCTTGCGCAGATCGTGGACCTTGGTGACGACCGCCTGCGCGTCCAGGTCCGGATGGGCCTGGCCGAGCAGCATCGTCATCGCGGCGGTGGAGCGGGAGATGCCGGCGTGGCAGTGAATCAGGAGGTGCGTCTTGCGCCGCGCGGTCTCGGCGGCGAGCTCCTCGCCGAAGCGCAGGATCGCCTCGACGTCCCGGCGCTCGGGCAGGATCTGGCCCTCGACCGGCTCGATGATGTCGTGGAAGCGCAACGTGGTACGGTGATGCGTGTCGTAGGTGCCGAAGGCCTCGGGCTCCGGCCAGGCCGGATCGAGGATCGACAGCACGTGGGTGACGCCGCGGGTCGAGTGGTGGCCCAGCTCCTCCAGGCCGCAGACCGTGTGCAGGGAGATCGGTTCGGGCTTCACGGTCGGGTCGCGCTCCGGCAAGGGGCGGGGCGCCGGGCGCCGCCGCGGGATTGTCTCGGGTTAGCATAGCCCTCACCCCCGCACGAGGGGTTTCCCGGGCGGCAGGGCGCCGGCCCCGGTGCGCTTTCGCGGAAAGCGCGCTACCTGTGGTCCCGTGGAATTTCTGGAACGGTGGGCATTCGCGCCGATGGGAAGAGCATGAAGCGTCGCGACATCCTGACGGCCGGCATCGGCCTCGCCGGCAGCGCCGCCGTGGCGGCCCCGGCCGTGGCGCAGGGCGCGCCCGAGCTGCGCTGGCGCCTGCACTCCGCCTTCCCGCGCAACCTCGACGCGCTCTACGGCGCCGCCGAGCTTTTCGCCCGCCTCGTCGCCGAGGCGACGGACAACCGCTTCCAGATCGAGGTCGCGGCGGCGCCCGCGGGCGAGTCCCCGGCTTTGCTCGACGCGGTCGGGGCCGGTACCCTGGAGATGGCCTACTCGGCCGCCTATTACGAGGCCGGCCGCGACCCGACCTACGCGCTCGCTACCGCGATTCCCTTCGGCCTCAACGCCCGCCAGCAGAATGCCTGGATGTTCCAGGGCGGGGCGCTTGACCTGTTCAACGAGATCTTTTCCAAGAACAAGCTCTACGCCCTGCCCGGCGGCAATACCGGCACCCAGATGGGCGGCTGGTTCCGGCGCGAGGTGAAGTCGGTCGCCGATTTGCAGGGCCTGCGCTTCCGCATCGCCGGCCTCGGCGCGCAGGTGCTCGCGCGGCTCGGCGTCGCGACCCAGACGACGCCGGGCGCCGACCTCTACGCCGCCTTGGAAGCCAAGACCCTCGACGCCGCCGAGTGGATCGGCCCCTACGACGACGAGAAGCTCGGCCTCAACAAGGTGGCGCCGTTCTACTACTATCCGGGCTTCTGGGAGGGCGGCGCGATGCTGCACTTCTGGTTCAACGCCCAGAAATGGGCCGAGCTGCCCAAGGCCTACCGGGCGATCGCGACCGCGGCGGCGGCGAGCGTCAACGGCGACCTGCAGGCCAAGTACGACGCGCGCAACCCGGCGGCGCTCCGGCGCCTCGTCGGCGGCGGCGCGCAGCTGCGCCCCTTCCCGCAGGAGGTGATGGAGGCCGCCCTCAAGGCGGCGAACGACTTCTATGCCGAGCTCGGCGCCAAGAACCCGGACTTCAAGCGCATCTACGACGCGCTGAAAAACTTCCGCAACGAGGAATATCTCTGGTTCCAGGTCGCCGAGTACACGTACGACAACTTCATGATCCGGGCCCGGGCCCGGGGATGAACCTGGAAGACTCAGAGCAGCGCGCCCCGATCGCACCGTGATCAAAGCCGTACTCTGAGAGCCTGTTCGACCGGTCGGCAGGATCTTATCCCACCCACGACCTCATCCTGAGGTGTCAGTCGATTGACAATCGGCTGACCTCGAAGGAGGCCTCCAAGGATCGCGCAGGCAAAAGGATCGCGCAGGCATCTGGAGGCCTCCTTCGAGGCTCCCTCCGGTCGCACCTCACAGCCTGTTTGAGTGGGCCGACCGTCTTGAAACCCTCGATGTCATCCCGGGGCCGCGCAGCGGAACCCGGGATCCATAACCGCTGACGGTGCAGGATGAAGCGAAATGCTGTCCGCCCTTTCAGGCTGCGTCAGCGGTTATGGATCCCGGGTTCTCGGCTTCGCCGAGCCCCGGGATGACGCAGAGAGATGTCGGCCTGTAGGCAGATCGATCGGCGCAACCGCTCAAACAGGCTCTCAGGATGAGGTCGTGGGTGGGATAGAAAGCGTCTCGCGACGCAGACCTCGCACGTCAAACAGGCTGTGCGACGGGCTCGTCGTCCGATCGGACGTTGGGTCGGCCCGCCAACGCTAGAGCACTTCACGATCGCGAAGCTCTCTAGCTCTTTGATTGTGTCGCATTTTCTTCGACGAACCAGTATCCACTTCGTCGGAGAATGCTCTGGTCCGCTCGGCGCGCGCCTATTCGGCGGCCTCCTCGCCCGGCAGGGTGCCGCGTCCCTCCTCGCGCATCAGCGCCCGCACCACGCTCGGCACCGCCTCCAGCGCGCCGGCGAGCGTCTCGTCGGCCACGAACAGGCTCTTGATCTCCGGGCTGGTGATGCAGACGAGGCCTTCCCCGCTCTCCTCGACCCGCAAAGTGAATTGCCGCATCGCTCGACCGCTCCCTCACGCTCGGCTCCGATCGCCCCGCGATGCACGAGGCGGGCCAGCACGTGGGAGGACAACGCGGAGCGCGGCCATTAGCTCCACCGGGCGCAGAGGAACGTCGACGGACTCTCTCGTCCGAGAGATGAGCCCAAGAAAAAAGGCCACCCTTGCGGGCGGCCCGAAGTCTAGGGAGGAAACGCCCAAGGAGGGCAACGGGATCGCGACGCCATCGCGCTCCCGCACTGCAATAACATAAGTGTGCGCTGCCGGATGGCAAGGCGTGATTATCGGCAGCGTTGCCGCTTTCGCGGGCATTTCCGGCCCGCCGCTGGACCGGGCTCCGCCACGGCCTAGTTCTCCGCCCGTGACGGGGGTGCGGGCGATGGCGATTCAGGCGGGGCGGATCCGGGTTCTGAAGGACGTGGAGCCGCGGGACGGCGCCTACGTGCTCTACCTGATGCAGCAGGGCATGCGCAGCCGCGACAACCCGGCCCTGGAATATGCGGTGGAGGAGGCCAACCGCCTCGGGCTGCCGGTGGTGGCGGGGTTCGGCCTCCTCGATGGCGGCGCCCATTTCCCCGAGGCCAATGCGCGCCACTACGCCTTCCTGCTCCAGGGGCTGGCCGATGCCAAGGCGGGCCTGGAGCGCCGCGGCATCGCCTTCGTGCTGCGCCGCGCCACCCCGGCCAAGGCAGCCCTGACTTTGGGCAGACAAGCCGCGATGCTGGTCCTCGACCGCGGCTACCTGACGATCCAGAAGAGCTGGTACGCCGAGATTGAGAAGAACTTCGACGGCCGCCTGGTTCAGGTCGAGGGCGACGTGGTGGTGCCGGTCGAGGTCGCGTCGGGCAAGCACGAATTCGCCGCCCGGACCCTGCGGCCGAAGCTGCACCGGATCTGGGAGCCCTATCTGGCGCCGCTGCGGGCGCGGAAGGTCAAGCATCCGGCCGACGACCTGGCCCTGAAGAGCGACATCGACGTCTCGGACCCCGACGCGGCGCTCGCCGCGATGACGCTCGACCGGGACGTGACGCCGGTGCGGCGCTTCCGCGGCGGCGAGACGGAGGCCTATCGCCGGTTGGAGGCCTACCTCGCCGGGCCGTTCGCCGATTACGGCACGGTGCGCAACCGGCCGGAAGCCGGCGCCGCCTCGCATCTGAGCCCCTACCTGCATTTCGGCCAGATCTCGCCGGTGGCGGCGGCCCTCAAGGTGCAGGCGGCCAAGACGGGCGGGCCGGAGGACCGGGCGGCGTTCCTGGAGGAGCTGATCGTCCGGCGCGAGCTGGCGATGAACCACGTCCACACCAATCCGGGCTACGACGCTTACGCCAAGGCGGTGCCGGACTGGGCCCGCAAGGCTTTGGCCGAGCACGAAAACGATCCCCGCCCGCACCTCTACGACGAGGAAACGCTGGCGCAGGGGCGTACTCACGACGAGTACTGGAATGCCGCGATGCGCGAGATGCGCGTCACCGGCTACATGCACAACCACCTGCGCATGTACTGGGGCAAGAAGATCCTCGAATGGTCGCCCTCGCCGGAAGAGGCCTTCAAGGTGACCTTAGCGCTCAACAACCGCTACTTCCTCGACGGGCGCGACGCGAATTCCTTCACCAACGTCGCCTGGCTGTTCGGTTTGCACGACCGGCCGTGGGGCCGGCGCAAGGTGTTCGGCACCGTGCGCTATCTCGGGCAGAACACCCTGAAGAAGTTCGACGCCAAGGCGTACCTGAAGGCGGTCGACGAGTTGTGCGCGGCGGAGGAGGAGTGAAGGCCGCGTCGCCTCGAACCGGCAGATGCGGACCGACTTGATCCTACCCACGACCTCAGGATGAGGTCGTGGAATGGAAAGCGTGACTCGGATCAGCAGCCTTGCACAGATCGGCCGGGGGCATCGACCGTCATGGCAACCTCGACCTCTATCACGCCGCCGCCCGCCGCTCCGGATACAGCCCGAGCAGCCCGTCCGGCGTCGCCTCCGCCACGCCGCGCTCGGTGATGATCCCGGTGACGAGCCGCGCCGGCGTCACGTCGAAGGCCGGGTTCGCCACCGGGCTGCCGGGCGAGACCACCGCTACGGTCGCGAAGGCGCCGTCGTCGGTGCGGCCGGTGAGGTGGGTCACCTCGCTTGCGTCGCGCTCCTCGATCGGGATGCCGGCGACGCCGTCGGTAAGCGTCCAGTCGATGGTCGAGAACGGCAGCGCGGCGTAGAACGGCACGCCGCAATCGCGGGCAGCCAGCGCCTTCAAGTAGGTGCCGATCTTGTTGCAGACGTCGCCGGTCGAGGTGGTGCGGTCCGAGCCGACGATGCAGAGATCGATCCTACCGTGCTGCATCAGGTGGCCGCCGGCATTGTCGGCGATCACCGTGTGCGGCACGCCGTGGGCGTTGAGCTCGTAGGCAGTGAGCGCCGCGCCCTGGTTGCGCGGCCGCGTCTCGTCGACCCAGACGTGGACGGGCAGGCCGGCATCGTGCGCGACGTAGATGGGCGCGAGCGCCGTGCCCCAGTCGACGGTGGCGAGCCAGCCGGCGTTGCAGTGGGTGAGCACGTTGACCGGCCCGGACTTCTTGGCGGCGATGTCCGCGATCAGCGCCGCGCCGTGCTCGCCGATCGCCCGGCAGCTCGCCACGTCCTCGTCGGCGATGCGGGCGGCCTCCGCGAAGGCGGCGGCCTCGCGCCCGGCCGGCGGGAGGGGCTGGAGCAGACCTGCGACCCGGTCGAGGGCCCAACGCAGGTTGATCGCGGTCGGCCGCGTCGCGGCGAGCCGGCCGCGCGCCCCGTCGAGGTTCCGGTCGGACGGGTCCTCGCGCATCGCCAGCGCCAGCCCATAGGCGGCGGTGGCGCCGATGAGCGGCGCGCCGCGCACGATCATCGTGCGGATCGCGACCGCCGCCTCCGCCTCGGTCCGGAGCGTCCTCGTCTCGAAGGCGAAGGGCAGGCGGGTCTGGTCGATCACGCAGATCCCCTCGCCGTCGGGCGCGGGGAAGATGGTGCGGTAGTGGCGGCCGTCGATCTTCATGGGGCCGGGTTTAGCACGAATGGCGTGGAGGGGGAGACCGGCACGGCGGGTTCAGCGCGTGTTGGCGCGCAGCCAAGCTGCCACCTCGGCCTCTCCGATCTCGCCCGCGGCGATGGACAACCACGTCCTTACGACGTCGGTCTCCGATGCAGCAACGCAAGGACCATTCAACTGTAGAAACATCGCCGCAACGACGAAAGAAACGCGCTTGTTGCCGTCAACGAAGGGGTGGTTGCGGGCGACACCGAAAGCGTAGGCTGCGGCCAGATCGAACAGATCCGTCGAGCCGTATGCGGCTTGCTGGCGTGGTCGAGCAAGCGCAGAATCGAGAAGAGCGCTGTCACGCAAGCCTGGAAGGCCGCCATGTTCCACGATTTGATCGGCATGGATCGCGAGAACGACATTTCGCGCGATCCAAATCGGCGCCGTCACGCCTTACTTCGCCAATTCCCGCAACGCGTTTCGATAGCGCTGCATCACATCGCGCGCGACTTCCATCTGAAGTTCTTCCGAAGGGTCCTGCAGCGTGATTTGATAACCGTCCGGAGTTTCCGTGAGATGGAGCGTCGACCCGTCTGTCAGAGCAAGACGCGTTCTCACGTCGTCTGGCAGCACGACCGCGAGGGTGTCGCCGATTGCTTTGACCTTCAACGCAACCAAGATAGCCTCCCGACTGCTGACCGTCGTCTGGTCGAAGTGGATATGCGGTTTCCTGGCAGCCTTGCAAGGGAGGGGTGAAGAGCCCACCCCTCCCTCATACTCTCAGAACCGCACCGCCCGCGCCCGCTTCACCTGCGGGATCGCCTCGATCGCCCGCAACAGGTCGGGCGAGACCGGCTCGTCGACGGCCGCAAAGCAGATCGCGTCGCCGCCCGGCCGGTCGCGACCGAGGTGGAAGGTGGCGACGTTGACGCCGGCCTCGCCCATCAGCGTGCCGAAGCGGCCGATGAAGCCGGGCTGGTCGGCGTTGCGGATGTAGAGCATGTGCGGCGCCACCGCGGCCTCGAGGGCGATGCCGCGGATCTCGACGAAGCGCGGGCGGCCGTCGCCGAACACCGTGCCGGCGGCGTCGCGGGGCATGTCCTCGGCCTCGACCGTGACGTGGAGGCGCGAGGCGTAGGGGCCCTCGACGGTGGTGCGGGTTGCGGTCTCGACCTGGATGCCGCGGGCGCGGGCCACCTCGATCGCCGAGACCATGTTGACGCCCTCCAGGAACGGCCGCAGCGCGCCGGTCACCGCGGCCGCGGTCAGCGCCCGGGTGTTCAGCTCCGCCGCCTCGCCCTCGTAGACGAGGCGGATGCCGCGGATCGGCGCCTCGGTGAGCTGGCCGAGGAACGAGCCGAGCTGCTCGGCGAGGCTCACGTAGGGCCGCAGGCGCGGCGCCTCCTCGGCGGAGATCGACGGGAAGTTGACCGCGTTGCGGATCGCGCCGTTCAGCAGGTAATCGGCCATCTGCTCGGCGACCTGGAGCGCCACGTTCTCCTGCGCCTCGGTGGTCGAGGCGCCGAGATGCGGCGTGCAGACCATGTTCGGGTGGCCGAACAGCACGTTGTCCTTGGCCGGCTCCTCCGTGAACACGTCGAAGGCCGCGCCCGCGACGTGGCCGGACTCGAGGGCCGCGCGCAAGGCCACCTCGTCGACGAGGCCACCGCGGGCGCAGTTGACGATGCGCACGCCGGGCTTCGTGCGCGCCAGCGCCTCGGCCGAGAGGATGTTGCGGGTCTTCTCCGTCAGCGGCACGTGCAGGGTGATGACGTCGGCCCGGCGCAGCAGCTCGTCGAGCTCGACCTTCTCGACGCCAAGGGCCACGGCCCGCTCGGGCGTCAGGAACGGATCGTAGGCGATCACCCGCATGCGCAGGCCGATGCCGCGATCGGCGACGATCGCCCCGATATTGCCGCAGCCGATGACGCCCAGGGTCTTGGCGGTGAGCTCGATGCCGAGGAAGCGATTCTTCTCCCAGCGCCCGGCCTGCGTCGAGGCGTCGGCCTGGGGGATCTGGCGGGCGAGCGACAGCATCAACGCGATGGCGTGCTCGGCGGTGGTGACCGCGTTGCCGTGCGGCGTGTTCATCACGATCACGCCGCGGGAGGTGGCGGCGGGCACGTCGATCGTGTCGACGCCGATGCCGGCCCGGCCGATCACGGTGAGGTTCGTTGCGCGCTCCAGCAGGGCGGCACTGACCTTCGTGGTCGAGCGGACGGCGAGGCCGTCATACGCGCCGATGGCGGCGGCCAGCGCCTCCTTGTCCTTGCCGAGCTCCGGGCGGAGATCGGCCTGGATGCCGCGCTCGCGGAAGATCGCGACGGCGGCGGGAGAGAGGGTGTCGGAGATCAGGACTTTTTTGGGCGTGGTGGTGGGCATGGCGGCCTCGAACGGGGGTCGCGCCATCGCCCCGCGGGGGAGCGGGTCGGCCGGGGCATCGGTTGCCCGCGCTGATCGCGACGTCACACGTCTCCGCTCGCGCCGACCTCACTAAGGAGGCGCGCTTCCCCTCTCCCGTGTGGGAGAGGGGTCAGGGGTGAGGGTGGCACGCTCCAGTGTAAGGCTGAGAGCGTCGTGCTGGCAGCGAAACGGTCCGGTTATTTTCGGCACCGTCTCCACCCTCACCCCTACCCCTCTCCCACACGGGAGAGGGGATCCCGCGCCCGCCTCATGGGCGTCCGCACGGACGGGAAATGTCGATCGACGCGTCTGTCGGGGAGCGAAGCCCAGCCGACGCCGGCTCCCGCTTTCGCGGGGCTCCGGCGCCGATCATGACAACGATGGGTGCTCAGGCCGCCTGGGTCAGGCGGGCCTTCTCCTGGGCGAAGGCCCAGTCGAGCCACGGGGTCAGGGCTTCGAGGTCCGAGGCCTCGACGGTGGCGCCGCACCAGATCCGCAGGCCCGGAGGGGCGTCGCGGTACGCGCCGATGTCGAAGGCGACGCCCTCGCGGTCGAGCGCCGTGGCGATGCCCTTGGCAACCGCGGCCACGGCCTCGGGGCCGCGCCCGACCACGTCGGGATCGCTCACCACCAGGCAGACGCTGGTGTTGGAGGCGGTCGCCGGGTCCTCGGCCAGGTTGGCGATCCAGGGGGTGCGGGCGACCCACTCGGCGATCACGCCGGCATTGCGGTCGGCGCGGGCCCGCAGGGCGGGCAGGCCGCCGAGCTGCTCGCCCCAGAGCAGCGCGTCGATGTAGTCCTCGACCGCCAGCATCGAGGGCGTGTTGATGGTCTCGCCCTGGAAGATGCCCTCGATCAGCTTTCCGCCCTTGGTCATGCGGAAGATCTTCGGCATCGGCCAGGCCGGGACGTAGCTCTCCAGCCGCGCGACGGCGCGGGGCGAGAGGATCAGCATCCCGTGCGCTGCCTCGCCGCCGAGCACCTTCTGCCAGGAGAAGGTGACGACATCGAGCTTGCCCCAGTCGAGATCCTGCGCGAAGGCCGCCGAGGTGGCGTCGCAGAGCGTCAGGCCCTCGCGGTCGGCGGCGATCCAGTCGGCATCCGGCACGCGCACGCCCGAGGTGGTGCCGTTCCAGGTGAACACCACGTCGCGGGTGCGGGTGTCGACGGTCGAGAGGTCGGGCAGGCGGCCGTAGGGCGCCTTGATCACGCGGGCATCGAGCTTGAGCTGCTTGACCGCGTCGGTGACCCAGGTCTCGCCGAAGGATTCCCAGGCGACCATGTCGACCGGGCGGGGGCCGAGCAGCGACCACATCGCCATCTCGACGGCGCCGGTGTCGGAGGCCGGCACGATGCCGATGCGGTAATCGGCCGGCACCTGCAGCACCGTGCGGGTGAGGTCGATGGCCTGCTTGAGCTTGGCCTTGCCGAGCTTCGCCCGGTGCGAGCGGCCGAGCGCCGCGTCGGAGAGGGCCTCGGGCGTCCAGCCGGGGCGCTTGGCGCAGGGTCCGGACGAGAAGAAGGGCGCGCGCGGGCGCGCCGTGGGGCGGGTCGTCATGCTGGTGTCCATCCTTCCAGATGGGCGCCTCTCGGTGGGGAGAGGTGTCCCGCCGTCTCGCATGCGCCAGCCCGAACGCGACGTCAACCCCGCGGAATCGGGTCGGCGCGGTGGGACGTCCGGTGCTCTGGCACGGACCGGTCGGCCCGGATAGGACGGGCACGAGACGCGGGTGAGACGGGGGTGACATGGACGAGTTCGGGCGCGCCCTGGGGCTGGCGGTCGCGATGATCCTGCGGGCGGATGCCGATCTCGTCGCCATCGTCGGCCTGTCGCTGCGCGTCAGCCTGACCGCGGCCGGGCTCGGCTTCGTCCTCGGCGCCCCCCTCGGGGCGCTGCTCGCCGCGGCGCGCTTTCCCGGCCGGGCTGCGCTCCTCGTCCTCGTCAACGCGCTGCTCGGCCTTCCGCCGGTGGTGGTGGGGCTGGTGCTCTACCTGCTCGTCTCGCGCTCGGGCCCGCTCGGGAGCCTCGGCCTCCTGTTCACCCCCGGCGCGATGGTGATCGCGCAAGGCGCGCTCGCCCTGCCGATCGTCGCGGCGCTCTCGCACCGCACCTGCGAGGCCCTGTGGGCGGAGTACGGCGACGCCCTCCGGGTCGACGGGGTCGGCACGGGGCACGCGGCCCTGATCCTGCTCGCGATGGCGCCCGCGCCCCTCGTCACCGCCTTCCTGGCGGCGTTCGGGCGGGCGATCGCCGAGGTCGGCGCGATCCTGATGGTGGGGGGCAACATCCGCGGCTACACCCGCACCATGACGACCAGCATCGCCCTGGAGACGAGCCGCGGCGACCTCGCGCTGGCGCTGGGTCTCGGGCTCGTCCTCGTCAGCCTGACCCTGGTGGTCAGCGCCGCCGCCTTCGGGATCAGCCGGGTGGCGGCTCTGCCCAGGGCGTGAGAGCGTGTTCGGCTGGTTAGTAGAATCTTGTCCCACCCACGACCTCATCCTGAGGTGCCGCGCAGCGGCCTCGAAGGAGGCCTCCAGACACCTCGGCGATCCCTGGAGGCCTCCTTCGAGGTCAGTCGATCGCAGATCGACTGACACCTCAGGATGAGGTCGTGAGTGGGATAGAAAAGCGTCTCGCGAAGCCATCCTCACCCGTCGAACAAGCTCCGGGACTACTGGCTCGGCATCGTCCCGGCCGGGAAGAACAGCTGCTCGCCGTTGATCTTGAACGAGGCGATCGCCGCCCGGCCGCGCTCCGAGGTCAGCCATTCGTGCCAGATCTTGGCGTCGGCGGCGTGGATCTGCGGATTCTTCGCCGGGTTCACCAGGATCGAGCCGTAGGGGTTGAACAGGGCGGGATCGCCCTGGACCAGGATCACGAGGGTCTGGCGGTTCTTGAAGCTTGCCCAGGTCGCCCGGTCGGTCAGGGTGTAGGCGTCCATCGCGGCGGCCGCGTTCAGGGTCGGGCCCATGCCCTGGCCGAGCTCGCGGTAGCTCGCGCCCAATCCCCGGGCCTCGATCCCGGCCTTCTTCCACAGCCGCAACTCGGTGCGGTTGGTGCCGCTGTCGTCGCCGCGGCTGGCGAAGGGCGCCTTGGCGCGGGCGATGCGGGCCAGCGCCTCGGTCGCGTCGCGCCCGCCCTTGAGGCCGGCCGGGTCGGCGGCGGGGCCGACGATCACGAAGTCGTTCGCCATCACGTCGCGGCGGTCGAGGCCGTGACCCTCGGCGACGAACGTGTCTTCGCCGGGGCGGTCGTGGACGAGAAGCGCGTCGGCATCGCCCTTGGCGCCGATGGCGAGCGCCTGGCCGGTGCCGACCGCGACGACGCGCACGCCGATGCCGGTCTCGCGCTGGAAGATCGGCAGCAGGTGGCCGAACAGGCCCGACTGCTCGGTGGAGGTGGTCGAGGCCAGGGTGATCGCCCGCTCCTGCGCGGCGGCGGGCCGGCCGAGGGCGGGCGCGACGGCGAGAAGCGCGAGGAGGACGAGGCGGCGCGGAATCAGGCGGCTCACGGACTTGGCTCCGGTGGTCATGTCCGTGCCAGCGATACCCCGCGCTGCGGGCCCGACGCCAGGGTGCATCGACCGGAGCGGGCTCAACCCTTCGTCGCGGGCCCCGCCGCCGCGAGGCTGTTGGCGATGGTGGCGAGCATCGCGGCGGCCCGGGCCGCGACCTCCGGCTCGTGCCCGTCCTCGACCAGGCGCCGCTTGGTCTCCATCACGGTCTCCACCGCCTCGACCAGGTCGTCCGCCGGGATCACGCCGCGCTCGACGAGGGCGAGCATCAGGCTCTCGACCAGCATCAGGGCGGCCTGGCCGGCGGCGGCCTGGTCCTCGCCCATCCCGTCCAGGTCCGTCCCGTCGTCAGCGGCCGGCATCGGCGCCACCCTTCCCCGTGTCCCCCGCTTCCGGCTCGCGCCCGCCGACGAATTCCGGGCGGCCGCGCTCGGACAGGTCGAGGAGCGGCCCGGCGATCCGCACCAGGGCGTCGAGGTCGCCGATCGTCACCCGGCGCCCCCGCATGGTGACGATGCCGTCCTCCCGGAACGCCCGCAGCACCCGGTTGACGTGCACGTTCGAGATGCCGAGGTGGTCGCCGATCTGCTCCTGGGTCATCGGCAGGTCGTAGGCCGTCGCGTCGGGCGGCAGCGTCCCCGAGCGGATCAGGCGGCCGCGCAATTCGACCAGCAGCATCGCCAGGCGCTCGTCGGCGCTGCCGCGGCCGAGCCCGACGACCCAGTTATGCAGCCGGCGCTCCTCCTCGATCACCTGCCACATGCAGCGGGTGGCGAGGTCGGAATCGCGCTCGTAGGCCTCGCGCAGGGTGCGATGGTCGACCTGCTCGACCAGCACTTCGGACAGGGCCTGCACCGCGTCGGGGCTGTGGGTGACGAACAGGCTCTTCACCGCGAAGAGGTCGCCGGGCAGGAAGATCAGGATGAACTGGCTGCGCCCGTCCTCCAGGGTGCGCAGGCGGCCGACCCAGCCCTTGCGCA
Organism: Methylobacterium sp. EM32; assembly: GCF_040593685.1. Lineage (NCBI taxonomy): Bacteria > Pseudomonadati > Pseudomonadota > Alphaproteobacteria > Hyphomicrobiales > Methylobacteriaceae > Methylobacterium > Methylobacterium sp. EM32. The sequence goes on from NZ_JBEXZS010000033.1 coordinate 21,800, forward strand.
GGCGGAAGATCGCGGTGTTCGGGCTGTCGGCCTCCACCAGCAGCCGGCCGGCCGGGTAGAGGCGGCCGGTGCCCTCCATCACCCGGTCGAGGGCCGCCTCGCCCCGGCGCAGCGCCTCCAGGATCTCGGGCCGGTGCAGCAGGTAGCGGGCGGAATCGGGCATGGCGGGCGGAAGGCGGGTCCGAGGGAGGCCTCGCGGGAGGCAGTGCGCGACGCGGGGCGTCGGGCGGCGGAAGCGGTCTAGGAAGGCCCGCCCCCTCGGACATTTACCTGGGTTGTCTTTTCGGCATCCAGCCTCCGCGTTCGCGGCCGATCATCGGCTCCGGTCGCGCGGCACGAGGTCGGCCACGAGGTCCGGGCGCCGCTCGCGGGTGAGGCGGGCCGATTCCGCCGCCCGCCAGCGGGCGATCGCCGCGTGGTTGCCGCCGGTCAGCACCTCCGGGATCTCCCGCCCCTCCCAGTCCCGCGGCCTCGTGTAATGCGGGTATTCGAGAGCGCCCCCCTCGAAGCTCTCCTCGACGCCGGAGGCGTGCTTGCCCATCGTGCCGGGCAGGAGGCGCACGCAGGCGTCGAGCAACACGAGCGCCGCCGGCTCGCCGCCCGACAGGACGTAGTCGCCGATCGAGACCTCCTCCAGGGCGCGGGCCCCGATCACCCGCTCGTCGACGCCCTCGAACCGGCCGCAGACCACGATGACGCCCGGCCCCTCGCTGAGCGCCCGGACCCTCGCTTGAGTGAGCGGCCGGCCGCGGGGGCTCATCAGCAGGCGTGGACGAGCATCGTCCGCGGGCGCCGCCGCGTCGATCGCCGCGGCCAGCACGTCGCAGCGCAGCACCATCCCGGCCCCGCCGCCGGCCGGCGTGTCGTCCACCGCCCGGTGCCGGCCGAGCCCGTGGTCGCGGATGTTGCGCGCCTCCAGGCTCCAGGCGCCCCGCGCCAGCGCGTCGCCGGCGAGGGAGAGCCCGAGATGGCCGGGGAACATCTCGGGATAGAGGGTCAGGATCGTGGCGCGCCAGGGCGAGAGGGGGGCGGTGGGGGAGGTCATGCGGGTTGATGGCCCCGGCGGGCCGGACCGGTCAACCGGGCGCCCGCCTCACCCGGCCCGGCTCGGCGCCAGCCAGGCGCCCGCGAAGCGGAAGACCGGCTCGCCGCGCTGGTTGGTGCCGCTCGCGGTGTGGCTGACGATGCCCCAGCCCGGCCGGGTGCGCGACGGCCGCGCCTCGGTCAGGGTGACGTCGTAGCGGATGACGTCGCCGGCATAGACGGGCTTCAGCCATTGCAGGTCGCGAAAACCCGGCGAGGGACCGCCCTCGACGATCGGCTCCCCGCGCTCCCGGGCCAGCGCCCGGCCGCGGTCGCGCGCCGCGACCATGCGCGTCATCCAGGCCGCCGCCGTGTGCCAGCCCGAGGCGCACAGGCCGCCGAAATGGGTCTCTTTCGCCGCCGCCTCGTCGACGTGGAAGGGCTGCGGGTCGAAGGCGCGGGCGAAGCGCAGGATGTCGTCGCGGGTGAAGAGATGCGCGCCGAGGTCGAAGGTCCGGTCGAGCGGCATGTCCTCCAGGTGGACCGAGGGCAGCGCCTCGCCCTCGGGCAGGTCGGCGGGGGCCGGCGCCTCCGGCGGGCGCGGCCGGGGCGGCAGCGGCGGCGTGCCGGCCTTGCCGAACATCGCCCAGAAATCCTGGGTCATCACCGGCTGGCCGGCGCCGTTCGCGATCTCGAGCAGGAAGCGCACGAAGCCCCGGTCGGGCTTGCTGTTGGAGGGCCGGCTCTCGGTGACGCTCATGCGCATCGACAGGGCGTCGCCGGGGCGGACCGGGCGCAGCCAGCGCACCGCCTCGATGCCGGGCGAGCCCATCGAGCTCGATTGCAGGATGAAGCCGTCGGCGACGAGCCGCATGCCGAGCGCGCAGGTGTGCCAGCCCGACGCGATCAGCCCGCCGACGAAGCTGTCCTTCGCCGCCGCCTCGTCGGTGTGGAAGGCCTGCGGGTCGAATTCGCGGGCGAAGCCCACGATGTCGTCGCGGGAGACCTCCAGCGGCCCGAAATCGAGCCGGAGACCGGGCGTGAGGTCCTCGAAGCAGTAGCGGGGCATGGGCGCGTCCGGCGGCGGTGACGGGCCGCCGGGCTAGCACGGCGAAGGTCTCACGCGAAAGCGCCCGCGAGACGAAGGGCCCGTCGAGGCCACCGGCCGGGGTTACACCCTCGATGTCATCCCGGGGCTCGCCGAAAGGCGAGAAGCCGGGATCCATGACCGCTGGCGGTGCAGGAAGAGGTGGAACGCTTCCCGCTTGGTCCGGCACCGTCAGCGGTTATGGATCCCGGGCTCCGCTACGCGGCCCCGGGATGACCCGGAGGGTTGCAGTTCGGTCCGCCGACTCGAACAGGACCCTACGAAAACGCCCCCGCCGCCTTGTGAGCGAGGCGGATCGGCTCGGGGAGGCGGAATTTCGGCGCGCAGGCCAGCACCAGGGCGACGCTCGTCGGGATGTCGGCGAGGTGGCCGGGCGAGATGAACAGCGGGTGCTTCCCCGTGCGGGTGCGGACGACCGCGCCGATCGTGTCACCCTTGTCGATCAGCGGCTGGTGGGAGCCCTTCTCCTCGTCCAGCGGCGCGTTGCGGCCGCAGAGCCGGGTCTTGCCGACGCCGATCGTCGGGCGCTGCAGCCACAGGCCCATGTGGCTGGCGATGCCGATGCGGCGCGGATGCGCAATGCCCATGCCGTCGAAGAGGAAGACGTCCGGCTCGGCGGCGAGCCGCCCGAACGCCTCCTCCAGCACTGGGCCCTCGCGGAAGCTGAGCAGGCCCGGCACGTAGGGGAACGGCGTCGGCATCAGGGCCGTCACGGTCTCGACCACCCGGAAATCCGGGTAGGTCGCGACCACCACCGCCGCGTGCGAGCGGTCGTTCTTCACGCTGACGTCGACGCCGGCGACGAGCCGCACGGCGTCGAGGTCCAGGGCTCGGTCGGCCACGACCTCCGTGGTGAGCCGGCGCTGGAGCGCGACGGCTTCCGTCGGCGTCAGGTCCCAGCCGTGGCGCCGGACGAGGTCCATCAGGTGTTGAAGCGGAAATGCAGCACGTCACCGTCCTGCACCAGGTACTCCTTGCCCTCGAGACGGAGCTTGCCGGCCTCGCGGGCCCCCGCCTCGCCCTTCAGCGCCGTGTAATCGGCGTAGGCGATGGTCTCGGCGCGGATGAAGCCCTTCTCGAAGTCGGTGTGGATCACCCCGGCGGCGGCCGGCGCGCGGGTGCCCTTGGTGATCGTCCAGGCCCGGGCCTCCTTCGGCCCGACGGTGAAGTAGGTGATGAGGCCGAGCAACTCGTAGCCGGCGCGGATCACCCGGTTGAGGCCCGGCTCGGTCAGGCCGACCGCCTCCAGGTACTCGACCTGGTCGGCCGGGGGCAGCACCGCGATCTCGCTCTCGATCTTGGCCGAGACGACGACCGCCTTGGCGCCCTCCTCCGCCGCGCGGGCGAAGACGGCGGCCGAGTGGGCGTTGCCGGAATCGGCCGAGCCTTCCTCGACGTTGCAGACGTAGAGCACGGGCTTGGCCGTCATCAGGCCGAGCTGCGAGAACAGGCGCTCCTCTTCCGGCTTGCGCTGGACGAGGCGGGCGGGCTTGCCGTCGCGCAGGAGCGGCAGCGCGCGCTGGACGAGGTCGAGGGCCTCCTTGGCCTCCTTGTCGGACCCCTTGGCCTTCTTCTCGAGCGCGACGACGCGCTTCTCGAGGCTGTCGAGATCGGCCAGCATCAGCTCGGTCTCGATCGTCTCGATATCGGCGATCGGGTCGACCTTGCCCTCGACGTGGGTGACGTCGCCGTCCTCGAAGCAGCGCACGACGTGCGCGATGGCGTCGACCTCGCGGATATTGGCGAGGAACTGGTTGCCGAGCCCCTCCCCTTTCGAGGCGCCGCGCACCAGGCCGGCGATGTCGACGAAGGTCAGCCGGGTCGGGATGATCTCCTTCGAGCCGGCGATCCGGGCGAGGCCGTCGAGCCGGTCGTCGGGCACGCCCACCTCGCCGACATTCGGCTCGATGGTGCAGAACGGATAGTTCGCCGCCTGTGCCGCCGCGGTCTGCGTCAGCGCGTTGAAGAGCGTCGACTTGCCGACGTTCGGCAGGCCGACGATGCCGCATTTGAAGCCCATCAGATCGTTCCGTTCAGTTCCAGAGCATTTTCCGACGAAGTGGATGCCGGTTCGTCGCAGAAAATGCGGCAAAAACAAAGACCTAGAGCGCCGGCCCGCGGCGTTGTCAGGGAGTTCGGGAGTCGGGGTCAAGCCGGCTTCTCGCCGACGCGCTTCACCTCGTCCCAGCCGCGGCCCGCCATCGCGACGTGGACCTTGTTCTGGAAGCGGGCATCCTCGCCCGCGGCCATCAGCTCGGCGGCGTCGGCCATCGCGTCGCACAGGTCCTCGACCCACGGCATCTCGGCCTTGGCGAAGTCGTTGAGGACGTAGGCGTGGACGAGGGCCTTGTCGCCCGGATGCCCGATGCCGAGGCGGGCGCGCCAATACTCGTTGCCGCATTGCGCGGTGATCGAGCGCAGGCCGTTATGGCCGGCATTGCCGCCGCCCTTCTTCACCCGGAGCTTGGCGGGGGCGAGGTCGAGCTCGTCGTGGAACACCACCACGGCCTCGAGCGGGATCTTGTAGAAGCGCTGCGCCTCGGCCACCGCCCGGCCGGATTCGTTCATGAAGGTCAGGGGCTTGAGCAGCAGCACGCGCTCACTGCCGATCACCGCCTCGGTGCTCTCGCCCTGGAACTTGCGCCGCCACGGCGCGGCGCGGTGCCGGCGCGCGATCGCGTCGAGCGCCATGAAGCCGATGTTGTGCCGGTTGCCCGCGTAACGGGTTCCGGGATTGCCGAGGCCGACGAACAGCCGCATGGCGAAATCAGGCTCCCCGAGAAAAGGGAAACGCCCCGGGTCTCGCGACCGGGGCGTCTCGATGCGATCGAGGGGTGAACCGGAACCGGCTCAGTCCTCCTTGGCGGCCTCGCCCTCGGCAGCCTCTTCGGCGGCCTCGGCAGCCGACTCGGCGCGGGCGGCCTCGGCCACCGCGGCCTCCTCGGCCTCGACCTCGGCGCCGAGCACCGTCGGCGGCACGACCGTGGCGACGACCTCATCACCGCCGAGCGCGAAGGTGACGCCGGCCGGGGCGGGCAGGTCGGAGACGTGGATCGTATCGCCGACGTTCTTGCCGGTCAGGTCGACGGTGATCGCGTCGGGGATCGACTCGGGGGCGACCGAAACCGTCACGGTGTGGTGCGTGATGGTGAGCGTGCCGCCGTTCTGCTTGATGCCGGGGGCCGCGTCCTCGTTGGTGAAGTGCACCGGCACCTCGACCTCGACCGACTGACCGGCGACGACGCGCAGGAAATCGACGTGCAGCGGAACGCCGGTGACCGGGTCGAGCTGGAAGTCGCGCGGGATCGCCCGGACCTTGCGGCCGCCGGCATCGATCTCGAACACGGTGGTCCGGAAACCGCCGGCGTAGATCAGGGTGCGGGTGCGGATGAGGTCGATGGCGATGGCCTGCGGCGGCTGGTTGCCCCCGTAGATGACGGCCGGCACCTGGCCCTGGCGACGAACGGCCCGGGCGGCCCCCTTGCCGACCCGGTCGCGTGCCACGGCCTCAAGCGGCTTCACGGCGCTCATGGCGTGATCCTTAAATCTCTGATGTTTCGGATGGCTCAAACGCCGAAGGCCGCCCCCTCGAGGACGGCCCTGTGAACCGACGTCGCCATGCCCGTTCCCATGAGGGGAATCCGGCCTCCAAGGGTGTCCGGCGGGCGGGGTGCAGCTAGCAGAGACGGGCCGCGATGGCAAGGTCGCGGTGCGGACGAGGATACCCGCGAGTTTCGGGCAGTGGCCCGACGGATCCTTAACCGGTCGGGCGCGAGCCTCAGGCCCCGTCTTCCCCGATCCCGGAGATCTCCCGTGACGCGCCCGATCCTCTGGGCCCTCGGCGTGCTCGCCGGCGCCGCCGTCACCGGCGGGTCGATGACCGAGCGCTTCGCCCGGATCGGCCAGGGCCAGACCCAGAGTCAGACGCAAGCGCTGGTCCAGGCCCCGGCGCAAGGCCGCGCCCTTGCCGCCGAAGCCCTTGCCGCCGAGGCGCCCCGGGCCGCGTCGGGATTCGAATCGCGCGTGACCTTGTCCCAGGACCCGTCAGGCCATTTCCGCGCCCATCCGCAGGTCGAGGGGCAGGTCTTGCGCATGCTGGTCGATACCGGCGCCACGCTCTGCGTCTTCACCCGCGAGGATGCGGACCGGATCGGGCTCGCCGTCGCGGAGCGCGACTTCACCGCGCAGGTCGGCACTGCCAACGGCACCGTGCCGGCGGCGCGCGTGCGGGTGCGCGAGATGCGCCTCGGCGGGATCACGCTGCGCGACGTCGAGGCCCTGGTGCTGCCGCGGGGACGCCTCGAGACCAGCCTGCTCGGCATGTCGTTCCTGCGCCGCCTGCGCGGGTTCGAGGTCGCGACGGGCCGGATGATCCTGCGGGGGTGAGGCCGGCCTCGGCGCCTGGTTCGAAGCGGAGGCCGCTTCATCGAAACACGCCCTACATGCTCGGGCAGGCCCCGCCGTTGCTGTTTGAGACGACGGTCGGCAGCACCACCTCCGGGCTGGAGGTAATCGAGGGGTTGTAGACCTTGCCGTTGCGCACCGGCCAGATCACGGTCTCGGTCAGGGTGCCGAGGTTGAACCGCCGGGCGAAGCTGGCGGCGAAGACCGGCCGGTAGGCCATGGACAGCTCGACGACGACGTAGCGGGCGCCCGCGCTCTTGAAGACGTCCGGCACCGGCGGCACGTCGGTCGGGCGGGTGGGTCCCGGCACGGCGGCGTTGCCGGCATCCACCGCGTAGGAGCAGACCTTGGCCCGCCCGCCCGCATCGTAGATCCCGACCGCCTTGGCGGCGACCCGCGCGCCGGTGCCGTCATAGGGGGCCAGCACCGCCCGTCCGGCCTTGACGATGAGAGCGAACTGGCTCGCCGGGATGTCGCCGCCCTCCCGCGCCACCAGGTCGGCCATGGTGCGGGCCGCCAGCGTCACCTTGCGGTAATTGGTGATGTAGCCGGCGAGATCGGTCGTGCCGAAATAGAGCAGGAGCAGCAGCGGCAGCACCAGCGCGAACTCGACCGCGGCGACGCCGTCCTGCCCGCACCGAAAGCCAGCAAGCGCGTGATTCAGGCCTCCCGGGCGCGCGCGCCCGGGCCGGACGGCGCCCGGACGGACCGGGGCCCGACGGGCGATCACTGGAACGGCTCCGTGCGGAAGGCCACGGTGCTTTGGAGCACCCGCCGGCCGTTCGCCAGCGTGTGCGGGTTGAGGAAGCCGAAGAAGACCGGGAACTCCGCCGCCGCCTGCACGACCACGATCTGGCTCGGCCCGGGCTTCTGGTACTGGGTGCCGAAGTCGCTCCGCCAGGACCGCGCCCCGGCATCGACCGGGCTCGCCGGCGTGAAGCTGGCGCCGTCAGCCAGCACCAGCACGTCGACCTTGATGGTGCTGCAGGAGAAGATCGCGACCCGGCTGGCGCAGATCGCGTCCTTGAACGCCCGCAGGGCGACCTGCTGGGTCGTGGTGTCGGGGGGCGGAGGCGGATCCGCCGCGCGGGCGGCCTGGAACTGCCCGGTATAGAGCTGGCGGGCCGCGCCCGAGACGGCGTTGTCGAGGACCTGACCGGCGAAGAACGCCAGGGCGGTCTCGGTGATCGCCGCGATGAGGAGGAAGAACGGCAGCCCGATCAGCGCGAACTCCACCGCGGTCGCCCCCTCGCGAGCGGACGGGAAGCCGGCGATCCGAGGCTGGATCGCGGCGATCCTTGCCCGGATCGCGATGATCCGGGGCCGGAATCCCGCCGGGGCTTTCCGTGGCGGGAGCGGTCGGTGGAGCATCGCGCGGCTCAGGTCCGAACCGGCGTTGCGGGCGGGGGCCGGGACGGGCCGGCGACGGGCCCCTGGACGGTCATGCGCAAAGCCGTCGTTCAGCGCGTCGGGGCCGTTCCGCCGGCCGTCGCCAGCGAGTTGCGCTGGCCGGCCTGCCCGCTCACCTCGGAGAAGTAGCGCTGCGCGTCGCCGAGCTGCACCGCCGGCTGGCAGGCGGGCGTGCAGGAATAGGATTCGCGCTCGAGCCCGCGCTGCACCGTGATCACCGACGGGTTGCCGGCCCGCACGCTGATCGCCGATTCGGCCAGCATCGTGCCGGCCGCGTCCAGGGCGATCAGGTTGGTGCTGCCGAAGCTCTTGCCGGTCAGGACCACGATGCCGTTCCGCTGCAACGACACGTCGGCGATGATCGGGTTGCCGACGATCACCGTGGCGGTACGCTCGGGCAGGCGGATCACCTTGGCGTTGTCGACCGAGACGGTGACGGTGTCGCTCGCCCGCGCGGAGGCAACCGGCAGCGCGAGGACCAGGAGGCATGCGGCGAGGCACGCGGCGCGCGGGACGCTCGGACGGCGGGGCGGGCTCATCGGCGCGGGCTCATCGGTGGAGAGGTCTTTCGGACGCGGTCGTGGCTCCCGCCCATCAAGCGTCGGATGGGTTGACAAACCGCTAAGCCTGCACAGCTGTCCTTTAAGCCTGCATAGCTGCCCTTGGGGACGGACGGTTCGCGCCGCCGTCGCATGCTCGTTAACCACGACCGCGATTTCGGCTCGACCGCCCGGGATCCGCGACCGCTTTAACCCAACTTCAACGGCCCCGGCCTAGCTTGCCATCAGTCCCGATCGGCGCCAGTCGATTGTCGACGGACTAACCGATACCACTCAGGCGGGAACAGAGTTATGATCACCAAGCTGAAGCGTTTCGTCAGCGACGAGTCGGGCGCCACCGCGATCGAGTACGGCCTGATCGCGACCCTGATCGCCATCGCGGTGATCGTCGCGGCGAAGGCCGTCGGCAGCAACCTGTCGGGCACGTTCAACAACATCGCCGGCAACCTGAAGTAAGACGCGCCGGGCCGACCCGCACCGGGCGGGTCGGCGCGCTCCTTCTCGCGGCGCGAGGCGTCGAGCCGGCCTTCGCCCGGCGGCTCGGTCCGCGCGTCGCCGCGCGGGTCGCATCCCCCAAAAACCATCCGGCCTCCGCGCGCGCCCCGGAGCGGCCGGGGCGGCGGCTCGCGACGAGCCGGCCGACGGGCACCGCGCTCCTCGCCCGCCTGCACGCCCACTCGCCTGCTCCCCTGCCCGCCCGCGAGCCCGCATGGTCAGCCTCTGCCTCCTCGTCGTGTTCCCGTTCCTGATGGCCTACGCGGCGGTCAGCGACATCCTGACGATGACGATCCCCAACCGCATCGGCCTCGCCCTGGTCGCCGCCTTCGCGGTGCTGGCCCCGGCCTCCGGACTCGGCTGGCTCGAGATCGCGAGCCATGTCGGTGCGGGCGCGCTGGTGCTCGCGGTCGGCTTCGTCATCTACCTGCTGGGCGCGATGGGAGCCGGCGACGTCAAGCTGGCGGCAGCGACCACCCTGTGGCTCGGGATCGGGGCGGTACCCGAGTACCTCGTCACCACCGCGATGTTCGGCGGCCTGATGGCCCTGGGTCTGGTGCTGGTGCGCGGCCATCCCCTGCCCGGCTTCGCGGCGACCTGGCCCTTCGCCCTGCGCCTGCAATACGAGCGCGTCGGCATTCCCTACGGCGTCGCCCTCGCGGCCTCCGCCCTCGTCACCTGCCCCGCCGCGCCGCTGTGGCGCCTGGTGCTGGCGGGCTGAGCGCGTCCGTCCCTTCGGCATCACGGCCAGCCCGATTCGCGGTCGGGGGATGGGCTTGAAGCCCCCCGGCCGCTCTCGCGCGTTCGCGCGCCTGCTCCTTAGGTTGTCGTCGCGCTCCGCGGTTCCACCGTGGGGTTTCGGAACGCCCGCCCGGCCGGTTCCGTTTCGTTAACCCTAAGGGCGATTAACCTTAATTTGAGGAATCCATGGTGGAGTCCGGTTACGGGCGGCCCTCGCGCCGCCCCTGCCGTTTCCTCTCCTTTGGCGCCCCATGAAGTCCTCGCGCTTGCTCCTCATCAGCGTCGCCGCCGTGACCGGCGCGGGGGCCTTCATCGTGATGAGCGGCCGCGAGCCGCCGCCCCCGCCGCCGGCCGAGCCGGTCGCCGCGCCCGCCCCCGCCATCGAGATGACGGAGGTGCTGGTGGCCGCCGCCGAGCTGCCGATGGGACAGTCGCTCAAGCCGGCGGACCTGCGCTGGCAGCCCTGGCCGAAGGGCGCGGCGAGCGACAGCACGCTGCAGCGCGCCAGCGCGCCGACGGCGCTCGAGGACACGGTGGGGTCGATCGTGCGCAGCCCGTTCCTGTCCGGCGAGCCGATCCGGCGCGAGAAGCTGATCAAGGCCAACGGCAGCGGCTTCCTGTCGGCGATCCTGCCCGCGGGGATGCGCGCCGTCGCGATCTCGATCGACGCCCGCGGCTCGAACACCGCCGGCGGCTTCATCCTGCCGAACGACCGGGTCGACGTGCTGCGCATCGCCCGGGACGAGGACGCGGCCCGCGCCGGCGGCGGCGACGCCCAGACCGCCGAGACCATCCTGACCAACATCCGGGTCCTGGCGGTCGGCCAGACGGTGCAGGAGCGCAACGGCGAGCGGGTGGTCACCGGCGACACTGCGACGCTCGAGCTCACACCGGCCCAGGCCGAGACCGTGACCCTGGCCCAGAAGGTCGGCCAGCTCTCCCTCACCCTGCGCAGCCTCGCCGATGCCGGGCAGGTCGCCCAGGCCGCCCCGGAGCAGCAGGTCGAGTCCGGCGTCACGATCGTGCGCTACGGCGTCACCAAGCAGATGCCGCGCCGATGAGCCCGCGCCCGTCCCGCCTCGACCGCGCGAGCGGTTCCCGCCCCGCGAGCCCTCTTCCATGACGCACTCCGAGCCTCCCCCGGCGGTCCTGCGGGCCGCGGCCGCCGCCCTCCGCACCGCCCTGTGCTCGGCCCTGATCGCCATCCCGATGGCCGGGCCCGCCGCCGCGATCGAGGGATTGGGCCTGCGCGGGACCGTCCAGCGCGGCGGCCTCGCGCCGGCGCCGGTGGTGAATGTCGGGCCCAACGAGGCCGACGTGTCGCGCCGCATCGACCTCACCATGGGCCGATCGCTGGTGATCGACCTGCCGCGGGACGCCAAGGAGGTGTTCGTCGCGAACCCGAAGGTGGCGAACGCCGTGGTGCGCTCGACCCGCAAGGTGTTCATCATCGGCATCGAGAACGGTGCCACCTCGATCTTCGTGATGGACGGCGACGGGCGCCAGATCGCCGCCCTCGACGTCACGGTCGGACGCGACCTCAACGTGCTGCGCCAGACCCTGGCCGGCAGCCTCCCGAACGGGCGTTTCGACGTGCGGCCGGCGGGCGATTCGGTGCTGCTCACCGGCTCGGTCGGCTCGGCGGCGGAGGCCCAGCAGGCCGTCGACATCGCCAACGCCTTCGTGGGCACCGGCGGGGCAGGCGCGCCGACCCGCGGGGCGGTGATCAACAACCTGACGATCCGCGGCAAGGACCAGGTGATGCTGCGCGTCACCGTGGTCGAGGTGTCGCGCCAGGTGCTCAAGCAGTTCGGCGTCAACCTGAACGCCAGCTGGAGCACGATGAACTTCGTCAACGGCGTGCCGTTCCCGCTCACCGGCGGCTCCTTCCCGGCGGGCAACGGGATCACCGGCAAGATCTCCTCCAACGGCTTCTCGCTGCAGGCCAACCTGCGCGCCTTCGAGCAGGCCGGGGTGTCGCGGATCCTGGCCGAGCCGACCCTGACGGCGATCTCCGGCGAGGCCGCGAACTTCACCGCCGGCGGCGAGATCCCGGTCCCGACCAGCCAGAGCTGCTCGGCGGTGCTCGCCTCGAACTCCTCGAACTGCTCGGTCGGCATCGAATACAAGCCCTACGGCGTCGCGCTGAACTTCACCCCCGTGGTCCAGTCCGAGAACCGGATCTCGATCCGGGTCGGCACCAACGTCACGGAGCTCGATCCGCAGAACGCGGTGCCGGTCTCCAACGGCAACAACACCATCTCGGTGCCGGGCCTCACGGTGCGCAAGTCCGAGACGACGATCGAGCTGCCCTCGGGCGGGACGATGATGATCGCGGGCCTGATCCAGCAGCGCAACCGCCAAGCGATCAGCGGCCTGCCGGGGCTGCTCAACCTGCCGGTCCTCGGCGCCCTGTTCCGCTCCCGCGACTACCAGCGCCAGGAGACGGAGCTGATGATCATGGTCACCCCCTACGTCGCCAAGCCGATGGATCCGGCCCAGGTCAGGAAGCCCGACGACGGCTTCACCGAATCGACCGATAGCCAGGCGATCGTGCTCGGGCGCCTGAACCGCCTCTACGGCACGGTCGGCGGCGCGCCCCTCGGCTCCGGCTATCGCGGCCGGGTCGGCTTCATCACCGACTGACCGCCCTTCGAGACGCTGCCGAGACTCCGCCGAGACCATCATGCCCGCGATGACCCGCATTGCCCTCCGCCTGACGCTTCTTGCCGCCACGGCCGGCCTCGCGGCCTGCGCCGCCGACCGCCGGCTGACCACGGGCTCGACCTACCCGGCGACGGTTCCCGAGCGGCACCCGATCGTCCTGTCGGACTCGCCCCGCAACCTCGACGTGTTCGTGACCGGGACCGGGCATATCGACCCGCGCCAGGGCGACGACGTCGACGCGTTCCTCACCGAGTACCGCCGCTACGGCCGCGGCGTGCTGGTCCTGGAGGTGCCGCGCGGCTCGCAGGTGCCCGGCGGCGCGGTGGAGCGCACCCTCGAGCGGGTCCGCGCCCGGGCGGTCGCCTTCGGCGTCGGCCCGCGGGAGATCGTCGTCGCGCCCTATCCCGTCGCCAACGTCGCGGTGAGCGCGCCCTTGCGCCTCAGCTTCCAGCGCATGCAGGCCAAGGTGGCGGGGTCCTGCGGGCTGTGGCCGCAGGACCTCGGCGTCACCAATCCGGGCTTCAACGCCCGCAACGAATCCTACTGGAACTTCGGCTGCGCCACCCAGGCGAATGTCGCGAGCCAGATCGTCGACCCGGTCGACCTCGTGCGCGGCCGCCAGGAGGGCCGGATCGACACGGTGATCCGGACCCAGAACCTGACCGACCTGCGCACCGGAAAGGATCCATCAACCAGTTGGAAGCAGGATGGCCGCGCCAGCGTGAAGAACCAGGTGGGGCAGTGATGACGACGCGCCGGACGAGAGTCGCAGCCGCGACGGGGCGCACCGGCGCCGAGCGGACCCGGTCCGGCGAGGGACCGCGTCCCGCGCGCGGGGCCGCCTCCCGGGGAGCGCCGCGCCATGTCTGAGCCGGGCGAGCCCACCGGCCGGGTCATCACCCCGGTTCCCCGCATCACCGTGCAGGCCTTCTGCGAGTCCGGCGAGGTCGCGGCCGTGATCGAGGCGGCCGCCGGCGACCGGCGGATGCAGAAGGCGCATACGCGCGTCCAGATGGGCGGCGCGCCCGCCGCCGTCGAGGCCTATCGCGGCGCGCCGACGCCGAACGTCCTCATGGTGGAGCTCGGCGCGGCCAGGGGCAACCCGCTCTCCGCCCTCGACAGCCTGGCCGAGGTCTGCGATTCCGGCACCAAGGTGGTGGTGGTCGGCCACGTCAACGACGTCGTGCTCTACCGCGAGTTCATCCGCCGCGGCGTGAGCGAGTACCTGATCGCGCCGATCGATCCCGTCGCGGTGATCGCGGCGATCTCCGAGCTGTTCTGCGATCCCGCCGCCGAGCCCCTGGGGCGGACCATCGCGGTGGTCGGCGCCAAGGGCGGCGTCGGCGCCTCGACGCTCGCCCACAACATCGCCTGGGCGGTGGCCCGCGACTACGCCACCGCGACGGTGATCGCCGACCTCGACATCGCTTTCGGCACCGCCGGCCTCAACTTCAACCAGGACCCGCCGCAGGGGGTGGCCGAGGCGGTGTTCGCGCCCGACCGGGTCGATGCGAACTTCGTCGACCGGCTCCTGTCGAAATGCACCGACAACCTGAGCCTGCTCGCTGCGCCCGCGACCCTCGACCGGCCGACCGACTTCGTCGAGGGCGCCTTCGACGGGGTGATCGACGTGCTGCGGACGAGCGTGCCCTGCATCGTGCTCGACGTGCCGCACGCCTGGTCGGCCTGGTGCCGACGGATGCTGATCGGCGCCGACGAGATCGTGGTGGTGGCCGGCCCCGACCTCACCTCGCTGCGCAACGCCCGCAACCTGTTCGAGGTGCTGCGCCAGGCCCGGCCTCACGACCGCATGCCGCGCCTCGTCCTCAACGGGGTCGGGATGCCCAAGCGCCCCGAGATCGCCGTGGCGGAATTCGCCAAGGCCCTCGACGCGCCGGTGGCCGCCACGGTGCCGTTCGAGCCCGCCCTGTTCGGCACCGCGGCCAATAACGGCCAGATGCTGGCCGAGGTGCAGCCCGGCGCCAAGGTCACGGAGACCTTGAGCGAGCTCGCCGGATCCCTCACCGGCCGCGCCGAGATCCGCCGCGGCCGCGGGAACATCCTGGAACCGCTGCTGGCCCGGCTCGCCCGCCGCAAGGCGTCGTGAACCCACTCCATCCCGCCCGGTCCCGTCGACCGTTTCCGAGAAGGTGTCGCTGATCCATGTTCGGCAGGAGACCCGGAGCGACGGCGCAGAAGGCGCCGGCCCCGCGCCCCGCCGGCCCCGCCCCGGTTCTCGCCGAGGCGGCCGCGCCGGTGTTCCAGGACGGCCGGCGGGCCGAGACCGCCCCGCTGAACGCCTCCCTCGCCGCCTCCCGCGAGGCCCCGGTGCCGGCGGAGAACGGCCGCTCCGACGAGTATTACCGCACGAAGAGCATGATCTTCGGCGCCTTGATCGAGGCGATCGACCTCACCCAGCTCGCCCGGCTCGAGCCGGACGCGGCGCGGGAGGAGATCCGCGACATCGTCATCGAGATCATCGGCCTCAAGAACGTCGTGATGTCGATCGCCGAGCAGGAGGAATTGCTCGACGACATCTGCAACGACGTGCTCGGCTACGGGCCGCTGGAGCCCCTGCTCGCCCGCGACGACATCGCCGACGTGATGGTGAACGGCGCCAACCGGACCTACATCGAGGTCGGCGGCAAGATCCAGATGACGTCGGTGCGGTTTCGCGACAACCAGCAATTGATGAACATCTGCCAGCGGATCGTCAGCCAGGTCGGCCGCCGGGTCGACGAATCCTCGCCGATCTGCGACGCGCGCCTGCCGGACGGCTCGCGCGTCAACGTGATCGCGCCGCCGCTCGCCATCGACGGCCCGGCGCTCACCATCCGCAAGTTCAAGAAGGACAAGCTCACCCTCGACCAGCTCGTGCGCTACGGCTCGATCTCGCCCGAGGGCGCCAAGATCCTGCAGATCATCGGGCGGGTGCGCTGCAACGTGGTGGTCTCGGGCGGCACCGGCTCGGGCAAGACCACGCTGCTGAACTGCCTCACCCGCTACATCGACGACGACGAGCGCATCATCACCTGCGAGGACGCGGCCGAGCTGCAATTGCAGCAGCCGCACGTCGTGCGCCTCGAGACGCGGCCGCCGAACCTCGAGGGTCAGGGCGCGGTCTCGATGCGCGACCTGATCAAGAACTGCCTGCGCATGCGGCCCGAGCGGATCATCGTCGGCGAGGTGCGCGGGCCGGAGGCCTTCGACCTCCTCCAGGCGATGAATACCGGCCATGACGGCTCGATGGGCACGCTGCACGCCAACTCGCCGCGCGAGTGCCTGGGCCGCATCGAGTCGATGATCTCGATGGGCGGCTTCAGCCTGCCCTCCAGGACCCTGCGCGAGATGATCGCCGGATCGGTCGACGTCGTCGTCCAGGCCGCCCGCCTGCGCGACGGGTCGCGCCGCATCACCCACATCACCGAGGTGATGGGGATGGAGGGCGACGTCATCACCACCCAGGACCTGTTCGTCTACGACGTCGTCGGCGAAGATGCGAACGGCAAGCTGATCGGCCGCCACCGTTCGACCGGCATCGGCCGGCCGC
The DNA here is from genome assembly GCF_040593685.1 of Methylobacterium sp. EM32. Classification (NCBI taxonomy): domain Bacteria; kingdom Pseudomonadati; phylum Pseudomonadota; class Alphaproteobacteria; order Hyphomicrobiales; family Methylobacteriaceae; genus Methylobacterium; species Methylobacterium sp. EM32. Next base: position 37,758 of record NZ_JBEXZS010000033.1, read on the forward strand.
GCTTCTGGGAGCGGGCGCGCTACTACGGCGAGGACCGGGCGCTCGCCGCCGCCCTCGACGCCGCCGAGCTTCGCGTGGAGGAGACGGCATGACGGCCCGCGACGCGACGGGTCCCGCTCCAGCGGGAGGGCACGGCTGATGGACGTCGAGGCGCTGATCGCGGCGGGCCTGCTTGCGGCGAGCGCGGCGGCGCTCGCCTCCGCCGTGGTGGTGCCGCTCCTGCCGAGCGAGGCCCGGGCCGCCAAGCGCCAGCGATCCCTGGTCGGCCAGCGCCAGGCGGTCGAGCGCGTCCAGGCGGTGAGCCGGCGCGACCAGGTGGCCAAGAGCCTGAAGGAGATCGAGGACAAGGAGAAGAAGAGCCGCGTCAGCCTCGATTTGCGGCTCACCCAGGCCGGCCTGTCGATCTCCAAGGTCCAGTTCTGCGTGTTCAGTGCGCTCGGCGGCCTCTTCGTCGGCGTCTTCGGCCTGCTGATGAGCGGCGACCTGCTGATGGCGGCCGGCCTCGCCTTCGCGGCGGGCCTCGGTGTGCCGCGCTGGCTGCTCTCCTACCTGCGCCAGCGCCGGATGACCCGCTTCATCCTCGAACTGCCCAACGCCATGGACGTGATCGTGCGCGGCATCCGCTCCGGCCTCCCCGTTGGCGACTGCCTGCGCATCATCGCCCGCGAGGCGAGGGAGCCGGTCAAGGGCGAGTTCCGGGCGATGATCGAGGCCCAGGCGCTGGGCATCTCTCTCGGCGACGCGGTCGGGCGCCTATACGAGCGGATGCCGGTGCCTGAGGCCAACTTCTTCGCCATCGTGATCGGCATCCAGCAGAAATCCGGCGGCAACCTGTCGGAGGCGCTCGGCAATCTCTCGCGGGTGCTGCGCGACCGGCGCAAGATGGCCGACAAGGTCAAGGCGGTGAGCATGGAGGCCAAGGCCTCGGCGGCGATCATCGCCTCGCTGCCCTTCGTCGTCGGCATCCTCGCCTACATCACCAGCCCCGACTACATCTCGCTGCTCTGGACCACCACGATCGGACACGTGGCGCTGGCCTGCTCCGCCGTGTGGATGCTCATCGGCGTGTTCGTGATGAGCAAGATGATCCGCTTCGACATCTGAGAACGGCTCCCGGTCGCGAGAGCCGACGTTTTTCGACATCCCCGACGCTCCAGGAGGCGGCGCGTGCAGGTCCTGTATCAGCTGGCCGACCCTTACGTCCTCGGCGCGGCCCTCGCGGCGGTGGCGGCGGCGGCCACGGTCTTCACCCTGGCCCAGCCGCTGCTGGAGCCCGATCGGCTCCGCCACCGCCTCAAGGGGGTGGGCAAGGAGCGCGACCGCATCCGTCTGCGCGAGCGCGAGCGCATGAACCAGAAGGCGTCCCTCCGTCAGGAGCCCAAGGCCTACATGAAGCGCGTGGTCGAGCGCCTGCGCCTCGACGACTGGCTCGGCACCGAGAACGCCAAGAACAGCCTGATGATGGCGGGCTATCGCGGCCCGCAGGCCGAGATCGCCTTCCTGTTCTTCCGCCTGGTGATGCCGATCGCCTTCTTCGTCCTGTCGGTCTTCTACCTGTTCGTGATGGAGGTGGTGGACCAGCCGGCGCTGATCCGCTTCGGGATGGTGGTGGTGGCGGTCTATCTCGGCATCAAGGCGCCGGAGGTCTTCCTGCGCAACCAGACCTCCAAGCGCCGGGCGGTGATCCAGCGCAACTGGCCCGACACGCTCGACCTCCTGCTGATCTGCGTCGAATCCGGCATGGCGATCGAGGCGGCGTTCCGGCGCGTCGGCGTCGAGATCGCCAACCAGTGCATGACGCTGGCCGAGGAGATGGCGCTCACCACCGCCGAACTGGCCTACCTCACCGACCGGCGCGTCGCCTACGAGAACCTCGCCAACCGCACCGGGCTCGAATCGGTCAAGAACGTCACCACGGCGCTGATCCAGGCCGAGCGCTACGGCACCCCGATCGGCCAGGCCCTGCGGGTGCTGGCCCAGGAGAGCCGCGACCAGCGCATGAACGAGGCCGAGAAGAAGGCCGCCGCCCTGCCGCCGAAGCTCACCGTGCCGATGATCCTGTTCTTCCTGCCTGTGCTGTTCGTGGTGATCCTCACCCCTGCCATGGTGCAGGTGTTCAGCTCGAAGTAAATCTCGGAACCTGTTCGAGGTGGCAGAGCCGATACAAACCCTCCTGGTCATCCCGGGGCTCGCCGAAAGGCGAGAACCCGGGATCCATAACCGCTGACGCTTTAAGATAAGTCGGGACGCATTCCGCCTGGTTTGGCATCGTCAGCGGTTATGGATCCCAGGTTCCGCTTTCGCGGCCCCGGGATGAACAGAAGGGTATCGGTATCGTCGAGACGAATCGGCAAGCTCGCCAAGATCAACGCGCCGCCTCATCCGCCCCGGCAAAGAACCGGTTCTCCGGCCGCGGCAGGCCGAGATGCTCGCGCAGGGTCGTGCCCTCGTACTCCGTGCGGAACAGGCCGCGGCGCTGCAGCTCCGGCACCACCTTGCGGGTGAAATCCTCGAGCCCCTGCGGCACGTCGGAGACCATGACGTTGAAGCCGTCGCTCGCCCCGGCCTCGAGCCAAGCCTGCATCTCGTCGGCGATGGTCTCGGGCGTGCCGACCATCGCGAGGCCGGCATAGCCGCCGAGGCGCTGCGCCAGCTGGCGGACGCTCAAGGATTCGCGGCGCGCCAGCGTGATCGCCCGCTCGCGCCCGGTCTTCGACTGGTTGCTCTCCGGGATATCCGGCAGCGGCCCGTCGGGATCGAAGGCCGAGGCGTCGACGCCGAGCGCGATCGACAGGGCGGCGATGGCGCTCGCCTCGTGGACAAGGCCGTCGAGATGCGCGCGCTTCTCGCGCGCCTCCTCGACCGTGTCGCCGACCACCACGAAACAGGCCGGCAGGATCTTGAGGTGGTCGGGATCGCGGCCCGCCGCGACCATGCGGCCGCGCACGTCCTCGGCGAAACGCCGCCCGTCCTCGAGGCCGGCGGCCGCCCCGAAGATCACCTCGGCGGTCTCGGCGGCGAGCTGGCGCCCGGCCTCGGACGCGCCGGCCTGGACGATCACCGGCCAGCCCTGGACCGGCCGGGCGACGTTGAGGGGTCCGCGCACCGAGAGGTGCGGCCCCTGGTGGTCGAGCACGTGCATCCTGTCGGGGTCGAAGAAGATCCCGCTCGCGACGTCGCGCAGGAAGGCGTCGTCGGCGAAGGAATCCCACAGCCCCTTCACCACCGTGACGAATTCGTGCGCCCGGTCGTAGCGGTCGGCGTGCTCGGGATGGTGCTCGAGGCCGAAATTCTTCGCGGCATCCGGGTTCGAGGTCGTCACCACGTTCCAGCCGGCGCGGCCGTTGCTCAGGTGATCGAGCGAGGCGAAGCGCCGGGCGACGTGGAACGGCTGGTCGTAGGTGGTCGAGGCCGTGGCGACGAGCCCGATCCGCTCGGTGACCACGGCGAGCGCCGGCAGCAGCGTCGCCGGATCGAACGAGGTCACGGTGGCCGAGCGCTTGAGCGCCTCGACCGGCATGTTCAGCACCGCGAGGTGATCGGCCATGAAGAAGGCGTCGAACTTCGCCGCCTCCAGCTCCTGGGCGAACCGGGCGAGATGGCGGAAATTGAAGTTGGCGTCGGGCAGCCCGCCCGGATAGCGCCACCAGGCGGTGTGGATGCCGACCGGGCGCATGAAGGCGCCGAGATGAAGCCTGCGGTGTCGCGCCATGTCGGGCTCCCCGTGCCGGCCCGTGCGGCCGCGCCGCCCGATCTGGGATCGCCGCACTCGTTGGTCAATGAATTCCGTGTACTACTCCGCCCGGTGCGGCGACAGGCGAGGAACGCATGAGCGGAACGGGACGGGGTGACGCCCTGAGGGCGCGCTACGGCGCGGAGACGACCCTCGATATTGCCTGGAACGAGGTCATCGCGGGCCTCCTCGCCCACCGCACGGTGCGGGCGTTCCGGCCCGCCCCGCTCCCCGACGGCACCCTGGAGGCGCTCGTCGCCGCGGCGCAATCGGCGCCGAGCTCGTCGAACCTCCAGACCTGGAGCGTCGTGGCGGTCGAGGATCCGGCGGCCAAACGCCGCCTGTCCGAAGTGGCGCGCGGCCAGCGCCACGTCGTCGAGGCGCCGCTCGTCCTGGTCTGGCTCGCCGACCTGTCGCGCCTCGGCGCGCTCGGGCGCGACCGGGACGCGCCGACGGAGGGGCTCGACTACCTCGAGATGCTGATGGTCGGCGTGGTCGATGCCGCGCTGGCGGCCCAGAACGCCACCGTGGCGCTCGAATCCCTCGGCCTCGGCTCGGTCTATATCGGGGCCCTGCGCAACGACCCGGAGGCGGTGGCCGACCTCCTCGGCCTGCCGCCGAACGTTCTGGCGGTGTTCGGCCACTGCGTCGGCTGGCCCGATCCGGAGCGGCCGGCCGCCGTCAAGCCGCGCCTGCCGCAGGAGGTGGTGCTGCATCGCGGCCGCTACGATCCCGCCCTCGCGAGCGGCCCGATCGCGGCCTACGACGCCGCGATGGTCGGCTTCCAGGCCGGGCAACGCATGCCGGAAGTCGGCTGGAGCGGGGCCGCGCTGGAGCGGGTGCGCGGGCCCGGCTCGCTCAGCGGCCGCGACCGCCTGCGCGGCATCCTGGAGCGCCGCGGCTTCGGGCTGAAGTAACCCTCATATCCGCCACGTCGGACGCTTTTCCGTTGATCGTCCGTTTCGTTCTTCATAAAGAACGACGTGGATGCGGCGCGTGAGTGGGAGAGTGCAAGGTGGCGGACGAGCACAGACGGGCGGAGACGATCGCCGCCGCGAACGGGATCGGGACGGACACGGCCTTCGGCGCGGTGACCCCGCCGCTCTACCTCTCGACGACCTACACCTTCGCGGAGTTCGAGAAGGCCCGGGCCTACGATTATGCCCGCCTCGGCAACCCGACCCGCGATCAGCTCGCCGACACGCTGGCGAAGCTGGAGGGCGGCGCCCGCGCGGTGGTGGTGTCGAGCGGCATGGCGGCCCTCGACCTCGCCCTGTCCCCGTTGCGCCCCGGCGACCTCCTGGTGGCGCCGCACGATTGTTACGGCGGCACCCACCGGCTGCTGTCGATGCGCGCGGCGCGGGGTCATTACCGCGTCGCCTTCGTCGACCAGACCGACGAGGCCGCGCTGACCGCCGCTCTCAGTGAGGGCGCCCGGATCGTCCTCACCGAGACGCCCAGCAATCCGCTGATGCGCATCACGGATGTCGGCCGCGTGGCCGCGCTCGCCAAGGCGGCGGGCGCCCTGTTCGTCGTCGACAACACCTTCCTGTCCCCGGCTTTGCAGCAGCCATTGGCGCTCGGGGCCGACCTCGTCGTCCACTCGACGACGAAGTTCATCAACGGCCATTCGGACGTGATCGGCGGCGCGGTGATCGCCGCCGACGCCGCGCTCGGGGACGAGCTCGCCGCATGGGCCAACACCGTCGGGGTCACCGGCTCGCCCTTCGACGCCTACCTCACCTTACGCGGCGTGCGCACGCTGTTTCCCCGCATCGAGCGCCAGAGCCGCAACGCCGCGGCCGTCGCCGCCTTCCTCGACGCGCATCCGGCGATCGCCCGCGTCTATTATCCGGGCCTGGAGAGCCATCCCGGCCACGCCGTCGCCAAGGGCCAGCAACGCGGCTTCGGGGCGATGCTGAGCGCCGAACTCGCCGGCGGGCGCGAGGCGGTGCGCCGGCTCGTCGGGGCGCTCCGGGTCTTCAGCCTGGCCGAGTCCCTCGGCGGGGTCGAGAGCCTGATCGCCCACCCGGTGACCATGACCCACGCGGCGATGGACCCGGAGGCGCGGGAGCGGGCCGGCGTCGGCGACGGGCTGGTGCGGCTCTCGGTCGGGCTGGAGGCGGAGGAGGACCTGTTGGGCGATCTCTCGCAAGCGCTCGACGCGGTCGCCCGCGGATGACGAGCCGCGTGCGCTTCGCGCACTAGATCCGACGCCATCCGTCCCGCCATCCCGAGGGAGCGATGACACAGGGCACGATGCGCCTCGGCGCCTTCTTCTACGCCACCGGCCACCACGTCGCCGGCTGGCGCCACCCGTCGAGCGAGGCCGATGGTGGCCTTGTCCTCGACCGGTATGTCGGCTGGGCGAAACGGGCGGAGGCCGCGAAGTTCGACCTGATCTTCCTCGAGGACGGCACCGGCATCCGCGACGCCGACCTGCGCTCGAGCGAGCGCACCGCCCGTTCGGCGCATTTCGAGCCCGTGACCCTGCTCTCGGCGCTGGCCGCCGTCACGAACCGGATCGGCCTCGTCGCCACCACCTCGACGAGCTTCAACGAGCCCTACAACGTCGCCCGCCGCTTCGCGTCCCTCGATCACCTCAGCGGCGGCCGGGCCGGCTGGAACCTCGTGACCTCCGCCACCGACCTGGAGGCGGCGAATTTCGGCAACGACAGAATCGCGCGCCACGCCGACCGCTACGAGCGGGCGGAGGAGTTCGTCGACGTGGTCCTAGGGTTGTGGAACACCTGGGACGACGACGCGGTCGTGATCGACAAGGCGTCGGGCCAGTTCTCGAAGCCAGACGGCTTCCGGCCCCTCGACCATCACGGCACGCATTTCGAGGTCCGCGGCCCGCTCAACATCCCGCGCACGCCGCAAGGCCAGCCGGTGCTGGTCCAGGCCGGCTCGTCGGGGCCGGGCCGGGACCTGGCGGCACGCACCGCCGAGATCGTGTTCACGGCCAACCAGACCCTCGACGAGGCGGTAGATTTCGCCCGCGACCTGAAAGGCCGCATGGCCCGCTTCGGCCGCTCCCCCGACGACCTCAAGGTGATGCCGGGCCTCTTCCCGGTCGTCGGCCGCACCGAGTCGGAGGCGCGGGACAAGTTCGAGGAATTGCAGGCGCTGATCGACCCAGTGGTGGGGCTGGCGCTCTTGAGCCGCATGGTCGGCCACGACCTCTCGGGCTTCGATCCCGAGGGCCCGGTGCCGGAGCTGCCCGCGACCGAGGGCGGAAAATCGCGCCAGCAGCTGATGCTAGACCTCGCCCGCCGCGAGGGCCTGACGCTCCGCCAGCTCTACCTGCGCATCGCCGGCGCCCGAGGCCACTCGCAAATCGTCGGCACGCCGACGCAGATCGTCGACGAGATGGAGGCGCGGTTCCGCGCCGGGGGTGCGGACGGCTTCAACATCATGCCCCCGACCCTGCCGGGCGGGCTCGACGACTTCATCGAGCTGGTCCTGCCCGAGCTTCGCCGCCGCGGCCTGTTCCGTGACCAGTACGAGGGGCGCACCCTGCGCTCCCATCTCGGCTCGCGCCCGCCGGCGGGCTACGGGCCGGGGCGGACGACCCGAGGATAAAATACTCCCCGGGACCTTGGCGGGGTTCCGCTGCGTTCACCGTCCGGGCGACCGCCCGGACGGAGAGTTGTTTCGATGTTGCACCCTACCGGCGCCCGCCTCGGGCTCGCCCTGTTCCTCCTGGCCGGCGCCGCGCCGGCGGCCCTGGCGCAGGGAGCGAGCCCCCGCCTCGACAAGGTCGCGAGCTTCGGCCACCAGGTCACCGGCGTCACGGTGGCGCGCGACGGCCGGATCTTCGTCAACTTCCCGCGGTGGAGCGAGGATGCCCCGGTCTCGGTGGCCGAGCTGAAGGACGGCAAGCCGGTACCCTATCCGGATGCCGGCTGGAACTCCTGGCGCAACGCGAAGCAGGACGAGATCGACCCCAGGACCCACTTCGTCTGCGTGCAGAGCGTGGTGGCCGATGCGCAGGATCGGCTCTGGGTGGTGGATGCCGCCGCCCCCGCGATGGCGGCGGTGATCAAGGACGGGCCGAAGCTCGTCGGCATCGATCTCAAGACCAACCAGGTGGTCAAGACGATCCCGTTCGACGCGAGCACCGTGCTGCAGGCCTCCTACATCAACGACGTGCGGATCTCGCCCGACGGCAAGACCGCCTACCTCACCGATTCCGGCGCCGAGGGCGCCCTGATCGTCGTTGATCTCGACAGCGGGGCGGCGCGGCGCGTCCTCTCCGGCCATCCCACGACCATGCCGGACAAGAGCGTGACCGTGACCTATGACGGCCAGCCGCTGCGCCGGCCGGACGGGCGCGGCGTCAGCTTCGCGGCCGACGGCATCGCGCTCTCGCCCGACGGCAAGACGCTGTACTGGCAGGCGATCAAGGGCAAGACGCTCTACAGCCTGCCGACCGACGCGCTGACCGGCTGGGCCACCGCGTCCGTGGTGCCCGAGATGCTGACCGACCGGACGCTGGGCGGCAAGGTCGTCGCGGTCGGCGAGAACGGGCCGGCGGACGGCCTGCTGATCGCGCGCAAGGACGGCCGGATGTACGTGACCTCGCCGCAGGACGATGCGGTCAAGGTGCGCGACCTGGCCAACAGCGGCGCCGGGCTGACCACCCTGGTCCAGGACAAGCAGCTGCGCTGGCCCGACACCTTCAGCGAGGGGCCGGACGGCACGATCTACGTCACCACCTCGCACATTCAGGACTCGGCCGACTACAAGCCCGGCGCCCCGATCAGCCTGCCGACGGAGCTGTGGGCGATCCGGACGGGACCGGCGGCGACGGGGAGCGGCCCGGCCAAATAACGACCCGAAAAAATGCTTCCCCTTTGCGGGGGAGGGATTCTTCGGGACACCGAGAGCCTGTTTAGTTGCAGCCCACGGAGTTGACACCCCGCATGTCATTCCGGGGCCGCACAGCGGAGCCCGGAATCCAGAAACTCAAGTGGCTCAGAAGAAGGCGGAACAATCTTCGAATTATCTTGAACCATCCGCGGCTCTGGGCGTGCCTTCGGCACTTCGGGCTCCGCTGCGCGGCCCCGGAATGACGCAGAGTGGGTTGATGCTGTGGAAGCCAATCAAACAGCCTCTGAGACGCGGCGTGACGAAAAACTCCTTTCCACCGCCCGCCGCCGCACAACCCCCTGGCAATGGCCGGCAACCTGTGCTGCATATCCCCGCGGAACAGCCGTGAAGCGCGCCAGGCGTCGCCGGCCGATCTGGGGGGACGCGGTCTCGTCGTGCGCAGGTCCGGAGAGAGCACAGCCACGGCCCGGCCGCGCCTGACGCCCGATCGGCTCGCGGAGCGCGTCGCCGGCCTCGAGCAGGGCGAGCGGCTCGCGGTCATCGGCCTGACCCGCGATGGCGTCGGCGCGGTGCTGGCGGCGCGCGAGATCGGCCGTGCGGTGCTGCTGGTCGCCGCCGAGGAGCTGCGGACCGCCCGCACGGTGATCGACCGCCTGCTCGACGATCTCGCCGACCTGGCGCTCGCCCGCTGGCCGGACTGGCCGGGGCGGGACGGGTCGGCGCCCGCCTTCTCGGGCCCCTGGCTGAAGGTGGCCGCGACCCTCGCGGGTGCCGGGCGGCCGCCGCGGTTCCGGCGGGTGGCGCCGGCGCTCGAATTCGCGCAGCTGATGCAGGCGGTCGATCCGGGCGGCGTGATCCTGGTGGCGGAGGTCGACCCAGCCTCGCCGGCCCGCGCCGCCCCGGTGATCGAGGCGCTGGAATGGTGCGCCGGCCATGGGGCGGCCTGCATCCTCGCCCTGCCGGCCGAACCGCCGGGCACCGCGCCCTACGACCGCATCCTCTACGGTGCCTGCACGATCGGCCGGGCGCCCACGCCGGCGGCGGAGCGGTTCATCGCCCCGCGCTCGCAGGCCCACCACGCCAGCGACGCCGAGAGGCGGATCGAGGCGGCCTTGGCGAGGGACCCGGAGCTGGCGGGGCTGTTTGCCGGCAACGAGATCGTGCGGGTGGCCGGTCACGGCCGGCAGCCGCGGGTCGACCTGGTCTGCCGCGAGCACCGCATCGTCGTCGAGATCGACGGGCCGGAGCATCAGGCCAGCCCGAAATTCGGCCAGGACCGCCACCGCGACTACGAGCTCATGGTCGCCGGCTACCTCGTGCTGCGCCTCACCAACGATCAGGTCGCCGAGGACCTGCAATTCGCGGTCGAGAAGATCCGCGCCGTCGTCCGGCTGCGCCGCACCCTCCCCTCCCCCGGAGACACGACCCGATGAGCGAGACGCCGACGCCGGCTCAGGCGATGATCCTCTGGCGCCTGCTCGGCCGTCAGGGCACCGCCCTGAACAGCGAGATCAGGCCAGAGATCAAGAAACCCGATCGCGACGCGCTGGAAGGCGCCGGACTGCTCACGGTCGAGAAGGCAAGCCGGCCCCTCCGGCTCACCGTGACCGACAAAGGCTGGAACTGGGCGACGCAGCACCTGTGCGATCCCCTGCCGCCGGCCATGCGGGTGCTCCAGGACTGGCTCACGCGCCTCCACCACCACCTCGACGCGACGGGCGCGACGCTCGCCGACTTCGTCGGCCCCGCCCCCGAGCGCATAGCTCCGGAGCCGAAGGCGCCGAAAGCTCTCAGGCCCAGGACTGCGCCAAAGCCCAGGGCTGCGCCGAAGTCTAAGCCGGCTCCAAAAACCAAGGCCGCTCGAAAACCCAAGGCTGCCCCATCACAGGAGGCACCCGCCGTCCCGCCGAATCCGAACCGGCTCCGCGCCCGCATTGAGCAGGCCTACCTCGCCTGCACCAGCGGCCGGAAGGCCACGCCGGTGCGCCTCAGCGCCCTGCGAGCGGAACTCGCCGACCTCGACCGCGCCGCCGTCGATGCCGGGCTGGCGGCGATCCTGCGCGACGACCCGAGCATCCGGCTCACCCGGATCAGCGACCCCAAGGCCCTCGACGCGGCCGAGCGCGCGGCGGCCTTCGAACCGGCGGGCGAGCCCTTCCACGAGGTCTGGATCAACGCATGAGCGACGCCCTCGACGCCCTGCGCCGCGTCAACTTCGACTGGGTGCGCACCCTCGACAGCGTCTGGCTCGACGCCGAGCCGACCGGCGCGCCCAACGAGGCGCTGATCCCGGGGATCGTCGAGGCGCTCCACGCGCAGACACCGGGCAGCCGCCCGCGCGGCCGGGTGCTCGTCGGCGAGCCGGGCATCGGCAAGACCCACCTCGTCGGCCAGATCCGGCGCGAGGTCTGGGCCCGCGGCGGCTGGTTCGTTCTCCTCGACGTGCTCGGCCTCACCGATTTCTGGCGCAGCGCGGCGCTGAGCTATCTCACCGCCTTGCTGCGCAAGATGCCGAACGGGCGGCGCCAGTCGGACGCCGTGCTGGCCGGGGTCGCGCGCCACCTCGGGGTCGAAGCGCAGGTCGAGCAGGCCTTCAACACGCCCAACATCGACACCCGCCAGATCGTCGATATCCTCGTCAAGGCGTTGATGCGCCAGGATATGGATGCTGCGTTACGGCACCAGGACGTGTTTCGCGCCCTGTGTCTTCTGCGTTCGCAAGACCCTGCCGCCGCCGGTCTCGCCCATGCGTGGTTGCAGGGCTACGACGCGGATCCGGTCACTCGCTCGACCTTCGGCTTTCTCGCTCCGCCGCCTGCGCCGATCGAGCTGGTGCGCGGCATGGCCTGGATCATGGGTCTCAGCGGCCCGACCCTCGTCGCCCTCGACCAGATCGACGGCGTGGTCGATGCGAGCCGCCTGACGTTCGACGACGATTTCGAGCCAGGCCCCGGCCTCGCCGAGATGCTGGCCGCCGGCCTGATGGAGTTGCACGACGGCGGCGGCCGCGGCATGACGCTCATCACCTGCCTGACCGATTCCTGGCGACGGCTGGAGGAGCGCGGGTTGAAATCCGCGACGGACCGGTTCGAGCCGCCGGTGCTGCTGACGGGCATGAACAAGCCCGCCGCCGCGGCCGCGCTGATCCGCAGCCGACTGGCGCCCGCCTACACGGAGGCCGGCTTCACTCCGCCCTCCCCGACCTGGCCGTTCAGCGAGGCGGCGATCACGACCGCGGCCCGGAACGCCGTGCGGCCGCGGACGCTGCTGATGCGCTGCGACGCCTTCCGGCGCGATTGCTTGGCGGGCGGCGTTGTCTCGGTCTGCGACGATCTCATCGAACCGAACAGCGGCGGCGGTCAGGCGGTCGTCATCAGTCCCTTCGACCTCGACAAGGCCCGCCGCAACGCCGACATCTCCGGCATCCTCGACGACGAGGATGCCGGGCTCGGCGAGTTGCTGCGCACGGCCTTCGACCTCTACGCCCTGGAGGACGATCCCCATGACGCCGTCGACGTGGTGAGCAAGGGCGAGCCGGAGCAGCGCCTGCCGCCGCTGCACGGCCGCCTCACCTTCCTCCACCGCGACGAGAACGACCGCGAGCGTCACGTCTGCTACCGCGCCCTGCTGCAGCCGCACCCGATCGCGTTCCAGGCGCGGCTGCGCGCCGCGCTCACCGCGTCGGGCATCTCCTCGAAGATCCCGGGTCGCGAGTTGCTGATCGTGCGCCGCGGCCCGGTGCCGGCGGGCACCAAGACCGGCACCCTGGTCAGCCGCTTCGTCGCCGCGGGCGGCAAGCTGATCGACCCGTCGGACGACGACCTGCGCACCTTCGTGGCTCTGCGCGACTTGCGCGATGCAGCGCTGCGGGACGGGCAATTCGACAAGTTCGAAAGCTGGATGCGCGCGACGCTGCCGGTGCGCGGGACCGGGTTCTTTCGCAAGGCCCGCCTACCGGGAGACGACAAGCCGATCGTGCGTGATCTCGCGCCCAGGCCGCCGCTGCCGCTGCGGCTCCTGCCGCGCCACACCGCGATCATCGCGGGGTCCGGCTCGGGCAAGACGGTGCTGCTGCGGCGCCTGGTCGAGGAGGCGGCGCTCGCCGGCATCCCGGCGATCGTGGTGGATCCCAACAACGACCTGTCGCGCCTCGGCGACCCGTGGCCGGAGCGGCCGGAGAAGTTCACGCCCGAGGACGACCGCAAGGCCGCCCTTTACGCCGAGCGGGTCGAGGTGGTGGTGTGGACGCCGGGGGTCCATGCCGGCAACCCGCTCTTCCTCTCGGTGATGCCGGATCTGGCCGCGAGCGACGACCGCGACGAGCGCGCTCAGGCGATCGAGATGGCGACCGAGACCCTGGGGCCGCTTGCCGGCGCCACCAGAAATCTCCAGCGCGGTGTGCTCGCCGATGCGCTCCGGGCCTTCGCCACACGCGGCGGCGGCACCCTCGCGGCCTTCACCGGCCTGCTCTCCGACCTGCCGGACGGCACCAGCCAGATCGGCAATGCCGCGAAGCTCGCGGCCGCCATGGCGGACCAGCTGCTGGCCGCCGTCGCCACCAACCCGCTCCTGCGGGTCGAGGGCGCGGTGCTCGACCCCGCCCGGCTGTTCTTCGGCCCGGACCGCCGGCGCACCCGGATCTCGGTCGTCAACCTGTCAGGCCTCGCCTCCGACGCGGCGCGGGAGGATTTCGTCAACCGGCTGCAGATGGCGCTGTTCGGCTGGATCAAGCAGAACCCGTCGCCGCGCGGCCTGCTCTACGTCGTCGACGAGGCGCAGACCTTCCTGCCCTCGGGGCGCACGCCGCCGAGCCTTGGCAGCGGCATCAAGCTGGTGGCGCAGGGGCGCAAGTACGGCCTCGGGATGATCGTGGCGACGCAGGTGCCCAAGGGCATCCACAACCAGGTCGTGTCGAACTGCACGACGCAGTTCTTCGGCCGCCAGAGCGCGCCGGCGACCATCGCGGCCGCCCAGGAGATCATGGCGGCGAGCGGCGGGGCGGCGCCCGACATCGGCCGGCTCGGCGCGGGTGAGTTCTACTTCGCCACCGAGAGCTCGGGGAAGCCGGCCAAGCTGCGCACGCCGCTCTGCCTCAGCCACCACCCGGCCAACCCGCCGGCGCCGCACGAGGTCGTCGCCCGGGCCCGACGCTCGGCGCACTGAGCCGGCCTGCTTAACCGTGACATTGCGGCGGACCGGCTTCAGGTCCGCCGCCGGAACTCCTATGTCTGCGGTCCCCCGTCTCGACCGCGCCCCGCATGGATGCCGCCGATCTCAGGTCCTCGTCCGACGTCTTCCTGCACATCATCGAGGAATCCGGCTTCGCGGGGGGGTGGCACTGGGTCTTCGCCACGGGCGAGCAACGCTGGTCTCCGGGCTTCTTCCGGTTGCTCGGGCTCGATCCCGTTTCCATCGCCGCGAGCTACGACCTCTTCCTCGACCTCGTGCATCCCGAGGACCGGTCGCGGCTGGCCACCCCGGGCGACGCCCTGCAGGGTCACGTCGCCCCGACGGCGCTCCTACGGCTGATCCGGCCTAGCGGCGAGCTGCGCGTCCTGTCGGTCCTGTCGGAACTCCGGGTCTCGCCGGAGGGGCGGCCGCTCGCGCTGAGCGGGGTCGCCCTCGACGTCACCGACCGCGAGCGGCTGAAGCAGCTTCAGGCCACCGAGCAGCGCCGGCGCCAGGCGCTCTACCTGACTTCCTACGCCACGACGTATTCCATGGGGATCGACCTCGTGCACCAGTTCCCCGCCGAGGTGGCGCGGGTGCACGGGCCGTCCCTGCACGAGATCAACGTCGACCCCTTCGTGATGATCGTGCCCGAGGAGCGCGAGGCGTTTCGCGATCGGGCCTGGGACCTGCACGACCGCCAGCTGCACTTCCAGGGCACGGCGCGTGAGCGCTTGGCCAACGGCGAGCTGTGGCAGTTCCGCATCATCGGCGTCCCGCTCTGGGACAAAGCCGGGCGCTATCTCGGCCGGGCCGGGGTGAAGTACCCGATCCACGAATCCGGCGCTCCGGTCCGCGAAGCGGGCGCGCCGCGCGATTCCCGGCTCCGGAACGCTCTCGAGCAGGCGGTGCGGGGCCATCACCTGCGGGCGGCGCGCGGGCTGCTCGACTGGTCGATGATGCGGCTCGCCGAGGCGAGCGGCCTGTCGCTCTCGACCGTGCGACGCCTCGAGGCCAATGCCGAGGTCCAGGGCGCCCGCTCCCGCCACAAGGCCGTCGCGGCCCTGCGGGTGGGCGGGATCCGGTTCGTCACCCTCGACGACGGCACGCTCGCGGTGGCGAAGTTCTGACGGCCCGCCGGATTGCCTGGCAGTCCTGACGGACTCCGCGTCATTCCGGGGCCGCGAAAGCGGAGCCCGGAATCCAGAACCGCGGATGGTTCAGGATAAAGCGGAGATCGTTGCGCCTTCTTGGGAAACTCCAGCGTGTCTGGATTCCGGGCTCCGCTTTCGCGGCCCCGGAATGACCCGGAGGATCACAAGACAGCCGAGCCAGCAAACTGGCACCAGGCTGCCGCATTGTTAAAAGGGCCGCGCGGATGATGCCGCGCGGCCCGGACTTCATCGGTCTCTCCCAAGGACGGGCGGCGCCGCCCGTCCCCGACTCTTCGTCAGCGGGCCCGGTTGGCCGGGCTCGTCGCCGCGGCGTTGCCACCGCTGTGGCTCGGCAGGTCGTCGGTGCGGGCGGCGGCGCCCGGCGCCGTCACGGTGCCGGTGGTCAGGTCGCGCTCCGGCATGCGCTTCTCGGCGTTGCTCTTCACGCTGCCGGGATTGTTCATGTTGTTCTCGGCCGAGCCGGGCATGCCGGTCTGCGCCAGGGCGGCGCCCGTGAGGGCGAGGGTGGCGGTCAGCGCGAGTAGGGTCGTACGCATGGGGCGTTCCTTCTCCGAGGGATCGTGGGGCGGCAACGCGCGACGGCCCGGCCAAGCTCCTCTAGAATCGACAGCACCAAAGACTTGCCGTCTCAGATCAATGTTCCTATTTTGTTCTCATTGATGGATGGAACACGGGAGAGCGGCAATGCAGCAGGCACCGGAGCGCGACGAGGATCCGGGCGAGACCGCGCGCATCGAGCAGGCGGCCTGGACCGCCGCGATGATCGAGGCGGAGCGGGAGCGCGCCCTCGACGCTTGGCTCGCGCGCGAGGCGGATCTCTGACAACGACGCGCCGTTGAAAGCGACGTCCCTGCGCGTTTGCGCGGCGGACGCCGCCCTGATTTTCCGCAGATCAGGCTCTTGCGTCCCAGCCCAAGCCAAGTATCGTTCGCCTACGAACGAGTTTGCATCCTGGTGACGACAAGTCGCGCCGGGATGGGCCGGAGGTTCGCGCCATGTCGACCCGCGACGAGACGTTTCGTCCCCTGTCCCGCCGTACGCTCCTCGGCGGACTCGCCGCGGCCCCTTTGGGCCTCGCAGGTTCCCGGGCGATGGCGCAAGGATCAGCGCAAGGATCCGGGCCGATCCGGATCGGCGAGCTGAACTCCTACGGCCGCATGGCGGCCTTCGCGGTGCCCTACCGCAATGCCATGCAGCTCGCGCAGGATGCCGTCAACAAGGCCGGCGGCATCAAGGCGCTCGGCGGCCGCCCGATCGAGATCGTGTTCCGCGACGACGGCTCGACCCCGGGCGACGCCACGCGCGTGGCCGAGGAGCTGCTGACGCGCGAGAACGTCGCGTTCCTGTGCGGCACCTTCCTGTCCAATGTCGGCCTCGCGGTGGCGGATTTCGCCAACCAGCGCAAGGCCCTGTTCCTCGCCACCGAGCCGCTCACCGACGCGCTCACCATGGGCAGCGGCAACCGCTACACCTTCCGGGTGCGGCCCAACACCTACATGCAGACCCGCATGCTGGTCGACGCGGTCAAGGACAGCGGCGTCAAGCGCTGGGCGATCGTGGCGCCGAACTACGAGTACGGCCAGTCGGCCGCCGCCAACTTCAAGAAGCTGATGGCCGCCGCCGTGCCGGGCTTCGAGGTGGTGGGCGAGCAGTTCCCGGCGCTCGGCAAGGTCGATGCCGGCGCCACCGTCGGCGCCCTGTCGCAGATGAAGGCCGACGGCCTGTTCAACGTGCTGTTCGGCGCCGACCTCACCGCCTTCGTGCGCGAGGGCAACACCCGCGGCCTGTTCGAGAAGCGCAAGGTCGCGAGCCTGCTCACCGGCGAGCCGGAATACATGATCCCCCTCGGCGACGAGACGCCGGAGGGCTGGGTCACCACCGGCTATCCGTGGGAGACGATCGATACCAACGGCCACAAGGAGTTCGTGGCCGCCTACCGGGCCCGGTTCAACGACACGCCGCGCCTCGGCTCGCTGCTCGGCTACGTCGTCGTCGGCATGATCCGCGACATGCTGGAGAAGGCGAAGTCCACCGAGACCGAGGCGATGATCGCGGCGCTCGAAGGCCTGACCTCCCAGACCATCGCCGGCCCGGTGACGATGCGGGCGCTCGACCACCAATCGACGCTCGGGGCCTGGATCGGCGAGACGGCGCTCAACGGCCGCCAGGGCACGATGAAGAAGGTCCGCTACGCCGACGGGGCCGATTACATGTTCCCCGAGGCCGAGGTGAAGGCGGCCCGCAAGGCCTGACCCCTCAACGATCCGGAGCGGAGGCCCCATGGACCCGTCCTTCCTCGTCCTCCAGGCGCTCTCGGGGTTCGCCAGCGCCTCGTCGCTGTTCGTGATCGCCTCCGGCCTGACGATCGTGTTCGGCGTCACCCGGATCGTGAACTTCGCCCACGGCTCGTTCTACATGCTGGGGGCCTATATCGCGGTCACGATCGTACCGCGGCTCATCGACTTCTCCTATTCCCCCGCCGCGTTCTTCCTCGGCGTGCTGCTGTCGGCCCTCCTCGTCGGGCTGATCGGCGTCGCGGTCGAGGTGCTGCTGCTCCGCCGCATCTACCGGGTGCCCGAACTCTTCCAGCTGCTCGCCACCTTCGGCGTGGTGCTGATCGTCGAGGATCTGGTGCTCAAGGTCTGGGGGCCGGTCGACATCGCCGGCCCCCGCGCGCCCTCGCTCCGCCACGGCGTCGAGATCCTGGGGCAACGCTTCCCGGCCTACGAACTGGTGCTGATCGCGGTCGGGCCGCTGGTGCTGGGGCTCCTCTGGCTCCTCATGCACCGCACCCGCTTCGGCGTGCTGATCCGCGCCGCGACCCAGGATCGCGAGATGGTGGGCGCGCTCGGCGTCAACCAGGCGCGGCTCTTCACCCTGACGCTGTTCCTCGGCGCGAGCCTCGCGGGGCTCGGGGGCGCGCTTCAGATCCCGCGCATCCCGGCGAACGCCCATATGGACCTCTCAGTCATCACCGACGCCTTCGTGGTCACGGTAATCGGCGGCATGGGCTCGGTGCCGGGCGCCTTCGTGGCGGCGCTGATCATCGGCCAGCTCCAGGCCTTCGGCATCCTGATCTTTCCGAAGGTGACCCTGGTCCTGGTCTTCGCCCTGATGGCGGTGGTGCTGGTGGTCAAGCCCTGGGGCCTGTTCGGCCGGCCCGAGGCCACGTCCGGCCGGGTGATGCCGCCGGAGGGCATCCCGGGCTTGCGCCGCTTCCGCCCGGCGGAGACCGCGCTCGCCGGTCTCGCGGTCGTCGCCCTCTTGGCGGTGCCGCTCGTCGGCGACGCCTACAAGGTTAAGGTCGCGACCGAGATCCTGATCTTCGCGCTCGCCGCCTTCTCGCTGCAATTCCTGGTCGGGGTCGGCGGCCTCGTCTCGTTCGGGCACGCGGCGTATTTCGGCCTCGGCGCCTACGCCGCCGGGCTCCTCGTTACCGGGCCGTTCAAGGCGCCGATGGAGCTGGCGCTCCTCGCCGCGCCGCTCGCCGCCGGCCTCGGTGCGGCCCTGTTCGGCTTCTTCATCGTGCGGCTGTCGGGCATCTACCTCGCCATGCTGACGCTCGCCTTCGGGCAGATCGTCTACGCGGTCTGCTTCCAGTGGGTCGAGGTGACGGGGGGCGACAACGGCGTGGTCGGGGTCTGGCCGTCCGCCTGGGCCTCGGGCCGCAATACCTACTTCTACCTCGTCGCCGCCCTGTCGCTCGTCGCCATCGTCCTCTTGCGCCGGGTGATCTACGCCCCCTTCGGCTACAGCTTGCGGGCGGCGCGCGACTCCGCCACCCGCGCCGAGGCGATCGGGCTCGACGTCCGCACCCATCGCTGGCTCGCCTTCACGCTCGCCGGCGCCGCGGCCGGGCTCGCCGGCGGGCTCTACGCCTTCATGAAGGGCTCGATCGACCCGACGCTGACCGGCATCCCGCTCTCGATCGACTTCCTGGTGATGGTGCTGGTCGGCGGCATCCAAACCGTGATGGGCCCGCTCGTCGGCGCCGCCTTCTTCCACGCCCTGAAGGACGCGGTGATGCCGCTGACCGAGTTCTGGCGCCTGCTGCTCGGCCTCGCGATCATCGCCACGGTGCTGGCCTTCCCGCGCGGCCTCGCCGGCGCCGCCGAGGCCCTGCGCGGCCGCAAGGTCGCTCAGACGCCGGTGGAGGCCCAGGCATGACCCTGCTCCTCGTCGAGGGCCTGACCAAGCGCTTCGGCGGCGTCGCCGCCGCGAAGGACGTGTCGTTCTCGCTCGACGCCGGCGAGATGCTGGCGATCATCGGGCCGAACGGGGCCGGCAAGTCCACCACCTTCAACATGGTGGGCGGGCAGCTTCGCCCTGACTCCGGCACCATCATGCTCGACGGACGCTCGATCGCCGGCCTGCCGGCCCGGGCGATCTGGAAGGCCGGCGTCGGGCGCACCTTCCAGGTCGCCCAGACCTTCGTGTCGATGACGGTCGCCGAGAACGTCCAGATGGCGCTCCTGTCGCATCACGGCCGCTCGCGCGGCCTGTTCCGGGATGCCCGCGCCCTCTACCGCGACGAGGCGCTGAGCCTGCTCGCCGGGGTCGGGATGCGCAAGGACGCCGACCGGCCGGTCTCGGAACTGGCCTACGGCGACGTGAAGCGGGTGGAACTCGCCGTGGCGCTGGCCTCGCAGCCGAAGCTCCTTCTGATGGACGAGCCCACCGCCGGCATGGCGCCGCGGGAGCGCTCCGGGCTGATGGCGCTCACCGCCGAGGTGGCGCGGACGAACCGCATCGGGGTTCTCTACACCGAGCACGACATGGAGGCGGTCTTCGCCCATGCCGACCGGGTGCTGGTGCTGGTGCGCGGCAAAATCATCGCCGCCGGCACGCCGGAGGAGATCCGGGCCAACCCGCGGGTGAAGCAGGTCTATCTCGGCGAAGCCGGCACCGAGGCGGCGATGCGCGCGCGCCGGAAGGCGGTGGCATGAACGCGCTTCTCGACGTCTCCGGCCTCACGGCCTCCTACGGCCGGGCGCAGGTGCTGTTCGGCGTCACCCTCCGGCTGCGGCCGGGCGAGGTGGTGGCGCTGATGGGCCGCAACGGCGCCGGCAAATCGACGACGCTGAAGGCCATCATGGGCGTGCTGCCGCCGACCGGCGGCACGGTGTGGTTCGAGGGCCAGGCGGTCACCGGCTGGGAGCCGTTCCGCGTGGCCCGCCGCGGCCTCGGCTACGTGCCGGAGGAGCGGCGGATCTTCACCGACCTGACCGTGATGGAGAACCTGGAGGTCGGCCGCAAGGTCCCGGCCGACGGGCGCGCCGCCTGGACGCCGGACAAACTCTTCTCGATCTTCCCCAACCTCGCCGAGATGCGCACCCGCCGCGCCGCCGCGATGTCGGGCGGCGAGCAGCAGATGCTCACCATCGCCCGCACCCTGATGGGCAATCCCCACGCGGTGCTGCTCGACGAGCCGTCGGAGGGCCTGGCTCCCGTCATCGTCGAGCAGATGGCCGACGCGGTGCTCAGGATGAAGCGCGAGGGCATCGCGGTTTTGCTCTCCGAGCAGAATTTGAGCTTCGCCGGCGCGGTCTCGGACCGGGCCTACGTGATCGAGAAGGGCGCGATCCACTTCGAGGGCACGATGGCAGCGCTCGAGGCGGACGAGGCGGTGCGGGAGGCGTACCTGACGGTGTGAGAGGGGCCGGACATGTCGCGGGATCCCCTCTCCCGTGTGGGAGAGGGGTAGGGGTGAGGGTGACACGCTTCCGGATAAGTCTCCCGAACGTTGAGCCGCCAACACGACGGTCTGAGCTTCACACGGAAGCGTGTCACCCTCACCCCCGGCCCCTCTCCCACACGGGAGAGGGGAGAAGCGCGAACCTCCCCGGCTCGGGGACGCGGATGACGGAAGATGCCGGCTTTCAGCCGGCCTCCCGACGAGACTGTTCGTAGGCGAATGATCGAGGTGTGACGTGAGACGCGTGGCAGGCATCGATGTCGGCGGCACCTTCACCGACCTTCTCCTGACGGAGGCGGATCAATCGGGCGTGCGCGTGCGCCTCGCCAAGGTGCCGACGACGGTCCGCAACCAGGCCGAGGGCGTGCTGGCGGCGATCGCCGCCGCGAAGGTAGCGCCGGCCGACCTCGACCTCGTCATCCACGGCACCACCGCCACCACCAACGCGGTGCTGGAGCGCAAGACCGCCAAGGTCGGCCTCATCACCACGGAAGGCTTCCGCGACGTGCTCGAACTCGGGCGCCGCACCCGCCCCAAACCCTACGGACTGTTCGGCACCTTCGAGCCGCTGATCCCGCGCGAATGGCGCCGCGAGATCCCTGAGCGCGTCATGGCCGACGGCGCGGTGCGCACGCCCCTCGACGAGGCGGCGGTGGCGCAAGCCGTGCGCGCCCTGCTGGCGGAGGGCTGCGAGGCCCTGGTGATCCACTTCCTCCACGCCTACGCCAACCCGGAGCACGAGCTGCGCGCCGCCGCCATCGCCCGCGCGATCTGGCCCAACGCTTACGTCACCCTCGGCCACGCCTTGCTGTCCGAGTTCCGCGAGTACGAGCGCGGCACCACCGCCTCGGTCAACGCGGCCGTGCAGCCGATCCTCGACCGCTATATCCGCCGCCTCCAGGACGACCTGCGCGCCAAGGGCTTTGCCCGCGACCTGCTGGTGATGAACGGCAATGGCGGCACGGTGCCGGCGGGGCTGGTCGTCGAGGCGGCGGCCAAGACCGTGATGTCGGGCCCGGCCTCCGGGGTGATGGCCGCCGCCGCGACCCTCGCGCAGTCGGGGCTCACCAACGCCATCACGTACGACATGGGCGGGACCTCGACCGACGTGGCGCTGATCGCCGGCGGCGTGCCGGAGGTCTCGGCGGAACTCACCATCGATTACGGGCTGCCGATCCACCTGCCGATGGTCGACGTGCACACCGTCGGCGCCGGCGGCGGCTCGATCGCCTCCGTCAACCGCGCCGGGATGCTCCAGGTCGGGCCCGAAAGCGCCGGCTCCGAGCCCGGCCCGATCGGCTACGGCCGCGGCGGCACGCGCCCCACCATCACCGACGCCAACCTCGTCCTTGGTCGCCTCGATCCGGCGCGGCTCACCGCCGTAAAGGCGGGCGTCTCCCTCGATACGATCCGGGCGGCCTTCGCCCGCGACCTCGCCGAGCCGCTCGGCATGAGCGTCGAGGAGGCCGCCGAGGCGGTGATCCGGCTCGGCAACGTCCACATGACGGGTGCCATCCGCATGGTGTCGCTGTCGCGCGGCTACGACCCGCGCGACTTCGTGCTGTTCGCCTTCGGCGGCGCCGGCCCGCTCCACGCCGTGGCGCTCGCCCGCGAACTCGGCATCCCGGAGGTGCTGGTTCCGGCCCGGCCCGGCCTCACCAATGCGCTCGGCTGCCTCGTCGCGGACCTGCGCCAGGACCGGGTCCGCACCCTCAACCGCCCTCTCGACGGGTTCGACATGGCGGACCTGCGCACCGTCCTCGAGGAGCAGGCGGCGGATGCGCTGGCGATGGTGGCCGAGGAGCAGGCCGAGATCGAGGAGACCACGGTCACCTACGGGGCCGACATGCAGTTCCGCGGCCAGACCCACCTGATCCGCGTCGCCCTGCCTTCCCCCAGCATCGACCGCGCGGCGCTGCAGGAGCTGTTCGAGGCGGCTTACTTTCGCCGCTTCCAGGTCCGGTTGCCGGAGATCCGGGCGGTGGTGGTCAACCTCGTCACGTCGGTGATCGGGCGGCGCAAGCCCTTCCCGCTCGCGGCACTGATCGACGAGGCCGGCCGCACCGATCTCGCCGGCGCGCGCCTCGGCACCCGCCCGATCTATGCCGGCGGCGCCTGGCACGAGGCGGCGATCTATTCTCGCGAGAAGCTGCCGCTCGGCGCCGAGATCGTCGGGCCCGCCGTCATCCAGCAGATCGACGCCACCACGATGGTCGAGCCCGGCGCCGTGGCGCGGGTCGACGCCATCGGCAACCTGAGGATTCGCGCATGAGCCAGCTCGACGCCCTCACCCTCGCGGTGATCCAGGCCGGCTTGCAGCAGGTCTGCAACGAGATGGACATCGCCTTCTCGCGCTCGGCCTTCTCGCCGGTCATCGCCGAGGCCGACGATCGTTCGGACGGCATCTACGACCGCGACACCGGCGCGCTGATCTCGCAAGGGGAATACGGCCTGCCGGTCTTCGTCGGCACGATGCAGTATTCCACGGGCGAGTTGATCCGGCTGATCCGCGAGGGCCGGGTCGGGAGCCCGGAACCCGGCGACATCTACATCGTCAACGATCCGTATCTCGGCGGCACGCACCTGATGGACGTGCGGTTCGTCAAGCCCGTCTTCGTCGAGGATCAGCTCTTCTGCTGGCTGCAGAATACCGGCCACTGGCCCGATATCGGCGGCATGGTGCCGGGCGGCTTCTCGGCCCACGCGACGGAGGTCGAGCAGGAGGGCCTGCGCCTGCCGCCGGTCAAGCTGTTCAAGCGCGGCACGATGGATCCGGAGATTTTTTCCATCATCGCCTCGAACATTCGCGTCGCCGACCAGCGCATCGGCGACATCAAGGCGCAAGCCGCGGCGCTGATGGTCGGCGAGAGCCGGCTGGCCGACCTGCTGCAAAAGTACGGCCGCGACACCCTCGACGCCGCGATCAAGGAGATCCGCGCCCGCTCGGCCGAGCGGATGCGGGCCGAGATCCGCCGGATCCCGGACGGCACCTACACCTCGGAAGCCTTCGTCGATTCCGACGGCGTGGTGAACGAGCCCCTGCGCATCTCCTTGACGATGACCAAGGCCGGCGACGGCCTGACCTTCGACTTCTCGGGCTCGTCCCCGCCCTGCCGCGGCCCGATGAACTCGGTGGTGGCGACGACCTACTCGTCGGTCTACCTCGCGGTGAAGCACGTCTTCCCGGACGTGCCGATCAATGCCGGCACCTTCGAGCCGCTGACGATCCACCGGCCCGAGGGCACCTTCCTCGACGCGCGCTATCCGCGCCCCGTCTCGGGCTGCGCCGCGGAGGTGAGCCAGCGCATCGCCGAAGCGGTGTTCCTCGCCCTCGTCCAGGCGATCCCCGACAAGGTGACGGCGGCGCCCGCCGGCACCTCGGGCAACTTCGCGCTCGGCGGCTTCGACCCGGCGAAGAACGCCCCTTACGTGATGTACCAGATCACCGGCGGCGGCTACGGCGGGAACATCGCCCATGACGGGCTCTCCAACGGCTGCTCGACCATCGGCATCTCGAAGACCGCGCCGGTCGAGGTGATGGAGCAGTACTATCCCGTCCTCTTCCGCCGCTTCGCCTTGCGCGAGGGGTCGGGGGGTGCCGGCGCCCATCGCGGCGGGTTCGGCGTCCATTACGAGGTGGAATTGCTGCGCGGCGAGGCCCGGGCCTCCTTCGTGATGGATCACGGCCGCTTCGGGCCGCCGGGAGTTCTGGGTGGGGGCGACGGCGCGCCGAACGTGGTGCGGATCCACCGCAACGGTGAGACGATCACGCCGCTCCACCTCTCGAAGGACCAGAACATCGCGATCCAGGCCGGCGACCGGGTCGAGGTGATGACGCCCGGCGGCGGCGGCTACGGCACGCCCGCTACCCGCGACCCCGCGCTCGTCGCCCGCGACCTGCGCCGGGGCTACTATCGGGCCAACGAGACGAAAGACCTGTGGGGGAGGAGCCAGTCATGAGCGCCGACAGCCTCTCCACGGAAGCCAGATCCAAGAAATTCGGGGCGGCGGAGGCCGACGGCATCGTGCGCTGCGATGCCTGCCCGGTCCTGTGCCGGATCCGGCCCGGCCGCTCCGGCGCCTGCTCGCGCTACGCCAACGACAACGGCCATCTGGTGCGCACCGATCCGGTCGTGCTGCTGCACGACGCGGCGGAGGCGGGCCAGAAACTGGTCCCGTTCGGGGCGGCGGAATGGGACGGGCGAATCCTCGATCCCTCGCGCACCTTCGTCACCGGCATCGGCGCCGGCACCACCTATCCGGACTACAAGCCCGCCCCCTTCATCGTGGCGAGCGAGCACGCGGGCGTCGAGACCGTCACGGTCGTGACCGAGGGCATCTTCAGCTATTGCGGCGTGAAGGTGAAGATCGACACCGACCGCCATCTCGGCCCCGAGCGCGCCGCTGTGCGGGTGAACGGCGAGGAGGTCGGCCATGTCACCACCGCCGAGTACGGCTCGCAGATGCTGTCGGTCGGGGGCGTGCGCCACCTCACCGGCGGCTCGAAGAAGGAGGGCAACGTCACCTGCGACACGCTGCTCCGCCTCTGCTCGGGCGACGCGGTGACGATGACGATCGATGGCGGCCACGAGGTCGTGGTGCAGGCCGGGCACGCCCCGATCGTCGATGGCACGCCTGAGCAGCGCATGCGCGTCGGCTGCGGCTCGGCGACGGTCGGCATCTTCGCCCGGCAATGGCTCGGCCACGCAGACGAGGTGATCGTCGTCGACGACCACATCACCGGCGTGCTGACCGAGCACCAGGCCGGAAAGGTGCTGGGCATGCGCCCCGCCGGGATCCGGGTGAAGGGCCGGCGCTCGACGCCGGGGCGCTACTTCCAGGTCGCCAATCCCGGGATCGGCTGGGGCGGCACCGACATTGCCGACCCGCTCGGCATCATCCAGGCGATCGACCCGGCCACCGCCTGGCCGGGCCTGCGCCTCCTCATGACCTCGACCACCGGCGAGCACGCCCTCTGGCTCGTCCTCGACGACGATCTGAAGCCGGTGCCGGCCGAGATGCCGGCCTCCGTGCGCCACGTGGTCGACCGGATCGGCGAGAATTGCGAGCCCTCGCTCTGCACAATCCTGTTCATGGCCGGGGCCGGCGGCTCCCTGCGGGCCGGGGTCACCGAGAACCCGGTGCTGCTCACCCGCTCGGTCGCCGCCGGCGAGACGAAGGTCACGATGGGCGGCGCGCCGGTCACGGTCTGGCCCGGCGGCGGCATCACGGTGATGGCCGACGTGACGCGGCTGCCGAAGAACGCCTTCGGCTCGGTGCCGACGCCGGCGATCGTGGCGCCGATCGAGTTCACCCTGCCGCGGGACCTCTACGCGCGCCTCGGTGGGCACGACGGCGACGTGGTGGCGATGACGGATATCCTGCGCGAGGTCGGGCCCGCCGCCCGGATCGATCCGTGGCATCCCGGCCATCCCTGGCCGGCCGGGGAAGTCGCAGGAGGGGCGGCATGAACGCACCCCACCCGCGCAAGGCGTCGCCGGAGATCGACGCCGAGGCCGTCCGCACCTACCGGGTCGAGGAGCAGATCGGCTACCTGATCCGGCGGGCGCACCAGCGCGCCTCTGCGATCTTCGAGACGGTGATGCGGGATTTCTCCGTCACCCCGGTACAGTTCGCCGTGATGACGAAGCTGCACGACCTCGGCGCGACCTCGCAGAACCAGGTCGGGCGCCTCGTCGGGGTCGATCCGGCGACGATGTTCGGGGTTGCGCGGCGCCTCACCACCCGCGGTCTGGTGCGGCCGACCGCCGACGAGGCGGATGCCCGGCTGGTGCTGCTGACCCTGACCGCCGAGGGGATCGCGGTGATCGAGGCGATGAAGAGCCGCGGCGCCGAGGTGACCGCCCGCACCCTCGAACCCCTCTCCCCCGAGGAGGCGGCCACGCTCGTCCGCCTCCTCGCTCGGCTCGGCTGACGCGGATGGACGGCCCGGCGCACCAGGTCCTGGCGGACGGACGGCTGCACCTGCAGCACGGGCCGATCGACCTGGTGTTGCGCGCCTACGGGGCCGAGGCCGCCGTGGAGGAGGCGCACCGGGCGGCGGTCGCGCGCTTCGCGACGATCCTCGGGGAACTCGTCGCCGAGCTGCCCGAATTGCGCAAGCCGATCAGCGAACGACCCCGGGTGGAGGGCGCGGTTGCCCGCCGGATGGTGGCAGCGTGCCGACCGCATCGGGAGTTCATCACCCCGATGGCCGCGGTGGCCGGCGCGGTGGCGGACGAGATCCTCGACGCGATGGGTGAGGCCGCCCCCCTCGACAAGGCCTTCGTCAACGACGGCGGCGACATCGCCCTGTACCTGACCGAGGGCGAGACCCTATCGGTCGGCGTCGCGGCGGATTTTTCCCGCGGCCCGGTGCCGGCCGTGAATGGCCGGGTGACCCTGCGCCACCAGGACGGCATCGGCGGCATCGCCACATCGGGGCGGCAGGGCCGCTCCTTCTCCCTCGGGCTCGCCGATTCGGTGACCGTGCTCGCCCGGAACGCCGCCGCGGCCGACGCCGCCGCGACCCTGATCGCCAACGCGGTCGACCTGCCCGGGCCTCCGGGCGTCGAGCGCGTGCCCGCCACCGACCTCGACCCGGATTCCGACCTCGGCGCCCGCCTCGTCACCGTCGCGGTGCCGGCGCTCTCGGAAGTGGAGATCGAGGCCGCCCTCGAGGCCGGGCGGCGCCGGGCAACGGCGATGCGCGATGCCGGCCTGATCCGCTCCGCCGCCCTGATGCTCCAGGGCCGCTCCGTCGTCCTCGACGACACACGCCTTCTCGAAGAAAACCGGGAGATCCGCCCATGATCGAGGTCCGCAAGATCGTCGTCACCGTCGAGGAGGTCCGCCACGACGGCGGCCCCGTGCTCGCTGCCCCGATCCTCAAGGGCTCGGTCGCCTGCCTGGTGAAGAACCCTTTCGCCGGGCGCTACGAGCCCGAAATCACCCCGATGATGGACGCCCTGAAACCGCTCGGCGTCGAGTGCGCCCGCAAGCTCCTCGACGCGCTCGGCGGCGATCCCGGCCGGATCGAGGCCTACGGCAAGGGCTCGCTGGTGGGGGCGGCCGGCGAACTGGAGCACGGGGCCTTGTGGCACGTGCCCGGCGGCTACGCCATGCGCGAGCTGCTCGGCCAGGCACTGGCCATCGTGCCGTCGATGACCAAGGTCGGGCCGATGGGCGCCGCCCTCGACGTACCGATCCACCACAAGGACGCCGCTTACGTCCGCTCCCACTTCGACGGCGTCACGGTGGCGGTGGCCGACGGGCCGCGCGCCGACGAGATCCTGTTCGCGCTCGCGATGACCACCGGCGGGCGGCCTCATGCCCGGGTCGGGGGCTTGGCGAAGGACGCGATCGCGAAGTGGGACGGGCAGCGGTAAGGACCTGCCCGGCCGCGACGGCGGGCGAAGGGACGCTTGCCTCGACCTCCCTCCACGTCATCGCCGGGCCGCGGAAGCGGAACCCGGGACGACGAAGTCGAGCGGAGCCCCGCCGGAGGGGCGACGCGCCGCATCGCGCCGCCTTGTGGGCCGGGGCCGCGCTGGGTATGGCCCGGGATCCGGGCCCTATCGGCCCGCCGGAGATCCGACGGGCGATGATCGGCAAGCTGAAGGGCGTGGTGGATTCCTACGGCGAGGATTTCGTGATCCTCGACGTGCACGGCGTCGGCTACGTGGTGCATTGCTCCGCCCGCACGCTGCAGCGCCTGCCGCCCACCGGCGAGGCGGCGGAGCTGGCGATCGAGACCCACGTGCGCGAGGACATGATCCGCCTCTACGGCTTCCGGGCCGATGCGGAGCGCGAGTGGTTCCGTCTGCTCCAGACCGTGCAGGGCGTCGGCACGCGGGTGGCGCTCGGCGTGCTCTCGGTGATGGAGCCGGGCGATCTCGCCACCGCCATCGCCACCGGCGACAAGGGCGCGGTCGCCCGCGCCCCCGGCGTCGGCCCGCGGCTGGCCGCCCGGCTGGTGGCCGAGCTGAAAGACAAGGCCCCGGCCTTCTCCCCCGTCGATCCGGCCCTGATCCAGCTCACCGGGGCGGTGGAGGACAGGACCGCGCCCCAGCCGGTCGCCGACGCGATCTCGGCGCTGGTCAATCTCGGCTACGCCCAGGTCCAGGCTTCGGCGGCGGTGGCCGCGGCACTGAAAGGGGCCGGCGAGGGCGCGGCGGCGATGGAGGCCAAGACCCTGATCCGGCTCGGCCTGCGCGAGCTGGCGCGGTGAGCGCCTACACCGTGAAGTCGAACACCGCCGCCTGGCTGCCCGTCGGCGTGCCGGTGCCGCCGCTCGCGCCGTAGCCGCTCGCCTGGCTCTGCGCCTGCGTGGCCTGGAGCTGCTTGAGGAAGCCCGCGAGCAGGTCGCTGGCGCTCGACGCCGCATCGGTCGCGGAGGCGGCATCCGTCGAACCCGTCGCATCCGCCGCGCCGGCCGGCGGCGGGCCGGGGGGCGGACCGCCCGCGCCGCCGACGCCGCCTCGATCCCCGCCTTGGCCGCCGCCCCTCTGGGACGACAGCAGGGACTTGAGCGTCGTCGCCTGGTCGCTCGTCAGGGTGCCCTTGGCGACCTCGGCGCCGATGAGGTCGTCCATCCGGCTCTTCGCCTGCGCCGGGTCGAGGCGGGCGCCGCCCGTGCCGGACGTGCCCGAGGCGCCGGACATCGCCTGGTCGATGTCCTGGACGGCGCTCGTCAGCGCGCTCGCGTCGGTGGCGCTCAGGCTGCCGGCCTGCGCTTGCGCCGAGATCCGGTCAAGGAGCCGCTGCTTGTGCGCGCCGGCCTTCGGCTCGACCTTGGGCGGATTGGCCAGCGGGGCGGCGCTGGCGGCGGAGACGGTCGTCATGGGGGCGTGAGACCTCGCGTGTGGGCGGGGACGACCGGTCGTCCCCGACGCGAGGCAGGTTGCGGCCGGCGCCGCTTAAGAGATCTTTCGCCGGCGCGGGAGAACGGTTTCCGCCCGTTGCGCTGCGGCAAGCCGCAACGGGGGGTTACATCTTCGCCGAATGTGTCCGCGCGAGGCGACCCGCGCCCCGGCTCAGGCTGCCCGGGCCGCCGGCGGGCGCGGCACCGCGCCGGCCGCCCGTGGCAGCTCGAGGCGGACGCACAGGCCATGCGGCACCCGGTTCTCCAGGCTGAATGTGCCGCCGTGGGACTGCGCGATGGCGCTCGCGATCGACAAGCCGAGGCCGAAGCCGCCGGCCTCGTTGAGGGTGCGGGCGCGGTCGCCGCGCACGAAGGGCTGGAGCATCAGGGCGCGCTCCTCCTCCGGGATGCCCGGCCCCTCGTCGAGGATCTCGACCGCGACGCGGCCCGGCCCGGCCTCGACGAGGCGCACGGTGGCGCCGCCGGCATACTTCACCGCGTTGTCGATGAGGTTGGTCAGCGCCCGCTGCAGCTCGCCCGACGAGCCGCGCACCAGGGCCGGCCGCAGGGCCTCGTCCCGCACTTCCTCGGCCCGCACCGCCTCGCCGATATCGGCGAAGCCGTCGCAGACCGTCTGCACCACCGAGGCGAGGTCGACGAGGCCGAGATCCCCCCGGGGCTGCCCCTCGCGGGGCTGGCCGTCGCGCACGAAGGAGAGCGCCGCCTCGACGAGGGCGTTCATCTGGTCGAGGTCGCGCAGGAACTGCCGGCGCAGGGTCTCGTCCTCCAGGAACTCCGCCCGGAGGCGCAGGCGGGTGATCGGCGTGCGCAGGTCGTGGCTGATCGCCGCCAGCATGTGGGTGCGGTCGTCGATGAGCCGCAGGACCCGGTCGCGCATCCGGCCCAGCGCACGGGACACCGCCAGAACCTCCTCCGGCCCGCGCTCCGGCAGCGGCCGCGCCTCGGTGGCGGTGCCGAAGGCCTCGGCCGCCTCGGCCAGCCGCGCGAGCGGCGCGGTGAGCGCCCGCGTCGCCCAGATCGACAGGAGCGTCAGCGAGAGGGCGAGGAAGACCAGGGTGATCAGCACCGCGCTGGTCAGCGGCGGATGCGGCAGCGGCAGCGGCGGCAGGTCGGCGGCGAGCTGGAGGCCGCCCGGCCCGGCGATGCGCAGGTGCAGCGCGCCGGCGGGCTGGTGCTCGGCCGAGACGCCGTAGCCGGGCCCGAGCGCCGCGCGCAGACCGGTAATCTCCGGCACGTCGGCGCTCGACGGGCCGGGCGCGTTCGGCTCGTTGGCGGGCAAGAGGGTCAGGTGGAGCGCCGAGGCGCTGTGGCGCGCCGCCGCCACCACGTCGGCCCGGTCCTCCGCCGGGGCCGCCGCCACCATGTGGACGACGGTGACGAGGCGGTTGGCGAGCGCGCTCGGGCGCTCGTCGGAGCGGCGCAGCTCCGGGCGCAGCAGAAGGAAGGCCACGGTCACGACGACGTGGGTGACCACGATCGCCGCCACCACCAGCAGGGCGAGCTGTCCGGCGATGCGGCCCGGCAGAGGCCCCTTGCCCGTCATCCCCTTGCCCGTCCTGGCGAGACGCCCGTCATGTCGAGACCACCTCCGGCGTGAACAGGTAGCCGCCGGAGCGGATGGTCTTGATCATCTCCGGGTTGCGCGGATCGCGTTCGATCTTCTGGCGGATGCGGCTCACCAGCACGTCGATGCTGCGCTCGAACGGCCCCGGCGCGCGCCCCTGCGTCAGGTCGAGGAGCTGGTCGCGGGAGAGCACCCGGCCCGGGCGCAGGCACATCGCGTGCAGGAGGTCGAACTCGGCGCCGGTGAGCGACACCTGCGCGCCCTCCGGGTTGAGGAGCTGGCGCAGGCCCGCATCGAGCACGAAGCCCGCGAAGGCGTGGCGGCGCACGCCCTCGTCGTCGCGGCTCCCTTGCGCGGCGGCGCCGCGGCGCAGGATCGCCCGGATGCGGGCGAGGAGTTCGCGCGGGTTGAAGGGCTTGGCCAGATAGTCGTCGGCCCCGATCTCAAGCCCGACGATCCGGTCGATCTCCTCGCTCTTCGCGGTGAGCATCAGGATCGGCATGCCGGAGGCGGCGCGCAGGCGCCGGCAGATCGACAGGCCGTCCTCGCCCGGCAGCATCAGGTCGAGGACGATCAGGTCGACGCGGGAATCGGCCAGGAGCCGGTCCATCTCGCGGCCGTCGCCGGCGATCGAGACCCGGCAATCGTTGCCACGGAGATAGCGGGCGACCAGCGTGCTGATCTCGCGATCGTCCTCGACGATCAGGATGTGCGGTGTCGTGCTCACGGTTCCGCCTTATGCCCGAGACCGGGTTTTGCTTGAAGCCACCATTGTGCAACCGTCTGTTGCTGGGCCCCGCCCGCGACACCGTCGCGCAACCGAAGCCCGCCGCCGGCGGCCCCATCGCGATGGTGCCGCATTTTCGCGTGATGGGGAGCCCGGACCGGGGCCCAATCCGGGTTGAAATGCATTAGGGCTGTGCATCACCGACCAGCCCCGGAGTTTTTCCATGCAGCAGAACCGCCTGTTCGACGACTTCGCCCGCCTGATGACCGACGCCGCCGGCGCGGCCCAGGGCGTGCGCCGCGAGGCCGAGACCATGGTCAAGGCTCAGATCGAGCGCATGCTGCGGGATATGGACGTTGCGACCCGCGAGGAGGTCGAGGTGCTGCGCGATCTCGTCGCATCCTTGCGCGCCCAGAACGACGCGCTGACTGCCCGCGTCGCGGCGCTGGAAGCCGCCCCCGGCGCCGAGGGCGCACCGAAGAGCGCGCCGACGAGCCCCCCTGCCGGCGGCACGGCGACCGCCTGATCGTCGTCCGGACGCGTCCCGCTTGTGCACAGGAAGCTTCGGTGGATAGCCGGCGGCACGCCGCCGCCGCCGCGGCTTTCCGCTTTGAGTCCCTGGACTCGCCCGGGCTATAGTGGGTCACGCCCTGATTCGCAGCCGCTCTGGGGAGACAAGTCGGAACTTAAGCTTTTCGCCTGCACGCCCTGACCGTGCCCGGGTCGCGATCTGCCTTGAAGACGACACTCGCCGCGTTCGCTGACGCAGCTGTTTCCCGCTCGGACGAGCCAAACTTGGATCGCCATGACCCAGCTCAACATCGACGACCTGAACCGCGCCGAGCACCCGCTCGATGTCGTCGAGCGCCTCGCCTCCCTCCGGGACTGGATCTTCGATCGGGCTGAGACCGACGAGATGTCGGTGGCCGTGGCCGGCCGATGGGCCGAGTACCACGTCGCCTTCACGTGGATCGAGGACGTGGAGGCGCTGCACGTCGCCTCCGCCTTCGACCTGAAGGTGCCGGAGCGGCGGCGCAACGAGGTGCTGCGGCTCGTCTCGCTCGTCAACGAGCAGCTCTGGGTCGGCCATTTCGACCTCTGGAACAGCGAGCACGTGGTGATGTTCCGCCACGCGCTCCTGCTCACCGGCGGCGCCGAGCCGACGCACGGCCAGTGCGAGACCATGCTGAAGACCGCGGTCGAGGCCTGCGAGCGCTACTTCCAGGCGTTCCAGTTCGTGATCTGGGCCGGCAAGAGCGCCCGCGAGGCCCTCGACGCCGTGCTGTTCGAGACCGAGGGCGAGGCGTGAGCGGCACTCTGCCCGCCTCGCTGGTCCTGGTCGGTGCCGGCAAGATGGGCGGCGCGATGCTCGAAGGCTGGCTCGCCGACGGGCTGCCGGGCGCCTGCGTCGCCGTCGTCGATCCGAACCCCGCCCCCGCCATGGTGGCGCTCTGCGCCGCCCACGGCATCGCCCTCAACCCGGAGAGCCCGGCGGAGCCCGAGGCCCTGGTCTTGGCGATCAAGCCGCAGGGCCTGGAGGCCGCCGCCGCTTCGGTCGCGCCGCTTGCCGGGCCGGACACGGTCGTGGTCTCGGTGCTCGCCGGCAAGACCATCGCCAACCTCAAGGACCGCCTGCCCCGCGCCCGCGCGGTGGTGCGGGCGATGCCGAACTTGCCCGCCAGCATCCGCCGGGGCGCCACCGGCGCCGCGGCCTCGCCCGAGACCACCGAGGACCAGCGCCGCACGGCGCACGCGCTCCTCTCCGGCATCGGCCTCGTCGAGTGGCTGGACAGCGAGGACCTGATCGACGCCGTGACGGCGGTCTCGGGCTCCGGCCCGGCCTACGTCTTCCTGCTCGCCGAAGCCCTTGCCGAGGCCGGCATCGCCGCCGGCCTGCCGGCCGCGGTGGCGGCGCGCCTCGCCCGCCAGACCGTGGCGGGGGCGGGCGAGCTGCTCGGGCAGAGCCCCGAGGAGCCGGGGACCTTGCGCCGGAACGTGACCTCGCCGGGCGGCACCACCGCGGCGGCGCTCGGCGTGCTGATGGCCGAGGAGGGTTTGAGCCCCCTGATGCGCGCGGCCGTGGCGGCGGCCAAGAGCCGGGCCGGGGAACTGGCGGGCTGACCGTCTCGGGCGCGTCGCATCACCGGGACCTCACCCGGGCGCGACGCCGCGGCCCCCTGCCCGGCGGGCGGGGCGATCCCTAGATAGGCGGTCGGGGCGGCGATCCGCCTCGGGGGCGCGTGAGCGCTCCCCTCTTCGCCTCAACGGTATCGGAGCGTCCATCCATGGCCCGCACCCCCAAGGTGCCCGACGGCACGGCATCCGGCGACACGCAGCACGGCGGCGCGCCGGAGGCCACTCGCCTGCCGCCGCGGGAGGCGATCGTCGAGGCGCTGATGCGGCTGGCCGCCGAGCAGCCCTGGAACGACATCGAGATCGCCGACATCGCCCGGGAGGCCGGGGTGACCCTGGGCGAGTTCCGCGACGCCTACCCGTCGAAGGGCGCGGTGCTCGGCGGCTTCGCCCGCATGATCGACAAGCAGGTGCTCGAGGGCGCCAGCGACGACCTCGACGACGAGCCGACCCGCGAACGGCTGTTCGACGTGCTGATGCGCCGCCTCGACGCAATGGACCCCTACAAGCCGGCCCTGCGGCGGATCACATTCGCGCTGCGCGGCGACCCCCTGTCACTCGCCGCCCTCAACCAGGTCGCGCTCAACTCGCAGCGCTTCATGCTGGCCTCGGCCGGCATCAGCACCGAGGGGCCGCTCGGCCGCGTCAAGCTCCAGGGCGTGGTGATCGCGTTTGCCCGCGTCATGGAGGTGTGGCTCGAGGACGACGACCCGGCCCTCGCCCGCACCATGGCGGCGCTCGACCGCGAGATCCGCAACGGCGAGCGCTTCATGGAGCGCGCCGAGGACGTGCGCCGCCTGACCGCGCCGTTCCGAGCGCTGGCCCAGTCCCTCGCGGAGGGCGGACGCCGCAGGCGCCGGCGCGAGCGCCGCGACGACGACCGGAACGAGGACGGGGGCGATCCGGCGGCGGCGATCTGACGCCGCGTCCGTCCACGCCAATTCGAGCGATTCCAGGGTGACCATGCGTCGCGCATTGTCTAGCCTGCGGGGGTAGACCAGCCCCCGCCGCGACGGCGGCCCCGTGAGGATCATCCCGGATGCTCGACCTGTCCACCCGCGCGCCGGTCCCGATCGCCCGCGTCGAGCAGCCGCGCTACTCGGCCGTGGCGCAGGGGCTGCACTGGCTCACCGCCGCCCTGGTGCTGGCGGTGCTGCCGCTGGCCTGGATCGCCACGAGCCTGCCGGCGAGCCCGGCCAAGGGCTTCTACTTCCAGCTCCACAAGTCGGTCGGCATCACGATCTTCGCCATCGTGGCGATCCGCATCCTGTGGCGGGCCTGGCACCCGGCCCCGCCGGAGGTCTTCGTGCCGAAGGGCCTGGCCATACTCGGCCGGATCAATCACTGGCTGCTCTACCTCGTGTTCCTGCTGATGCCACTCAGCGGCTTCGTGATGTCGGCCGCCGCCGGCAACACGACGCAGTACTTCTTCCTGTTCCCGATCCCGCCCTTCATGGCGAAGAACGAGGCGGTGGCGAAGCTCGCCGACCAGATCCACCTGGCCGGCCAGTACGCGGTCTACGCCCTGGTGACTTTGCACGTGCTGGCGACCGCCTGGCACCTGATCGCCCGGCGCGACGCCCTGCTCGACCGGATGCTGCCGCGCCAGGACGTCTGACTTCCGGAGCGTGACGATCTTGCGCGACCACCTCTACCTGCTGGCGCCGGACTTCACCGACCCGGCTTTACCGGGCCGGCGCTTCTATTGCTCGCACTGCGCCCTGATCGAGGGCGTGCTCGCGGGCTTTCCCGCCCTCACTGAGCGCCTCGACGTGACGCGCCTGCCCTGGCCGCGCCCGCGGCAGGCGCTGATCGACCGGCTCGGCGAGGACCACCAGTCGCTGCCGCTCCTGGTCTTCGCCCCCGACGCGCCGGATGGCCTCGCCACCGGCCGCCACGGCGACCTGCTTTTCACCGACGACAAGGACGCGATCCTGCAGGCCCTGCACGCGCGCCACGGCTTTCCGGAGCTGCATCCGTGAGGGACGCGCCGGATGCGCGCTTTTGCAGCAACCGCGGGCGTTGCGCGAAGCCGGGCCGTTGGCGATGACACAAGAGACGTGAGAGCGAGAGATCTCACCCGGTCCCCCGGTGAAGGAGGCGACGCCAGCGTGACCGAGCGCCGCGACGACAGCCGCATCGCGACCGAGCTGATCCGGACCGGCGCCAGTCCCGATCCGTTCGCGGCGGCCGTGCGGGCGACGCGCATGCCGATGGTGATCACCGATCCGCACCAGCCCGACAACCCGATCGTCTTCGTCAACGACGCCTTCACGCGGCTGACCGGCTACGCCCGGGACGAGATCGTCGGCCGCAACTGCCGCTTCCTGCAAGGGCCCGAGACCGACCCCGCCGACGTCGCGCGGATCCGCGATGCGATCGCGCGCCGGGTCCCGGTCGAGATCGACCTCCTCAACCACAAGAAGACGGGCGAGGCGTTCTGGAACCGCCTGCTGGTCTCGCCGGTCTTCGACGAGGACGGGCAGCTCACCTACTTCTTCGCCTCGCAATTCGACGTGACGCTGGAGCGCGACCGGCTGGTGCGCCTGCAGCGCGACCGCGACGCCCTGGAGCGGGAGATCGAGCGGCGCTCGCTCGCCCTGCGGCGGAGCGAGGAGCGGCTGCAC
Organism: Methylobacterium sp. EM32; assembly: GCF_040593685.1. Classification (NCBI taxonomy): domain Bacteria; kingdom Pseudomonadati; phylum Pseudomonadota; class Alphaproteobacteria; order Hyphomicrobiales; family Methylobacteriaceae; genus Methylobacterium; species Methylobacterium sp. EM32. The sequence continues at coordinate 74,301 of NZ_JBEXZS010000033.1, forward strand.
TTCATCCTCAAGGCCTCCCGCCTCGGCTCCTGGACCCTCGATCTCGCCGACATGCGGCTGGTGGCCTCGGATCGCTGCAAGCTCAACGTCGGCTGGGAACCGAGCGAGCCGTTCACCTACGACGACCTGCTCGGCACGATCCTGCCGGAGGACCGCGAGCGGATGCAGGCGGCGGTCCGCGCCTCGATCGAGACCCGCAGCGACTACGACATCGAGTACCGGATCCGCACGCCGGCCGGCGAGGTGCGCTGGCTGCAGATCCGCGGCCAGCCCTTCTACGACGCGGACGGCATGCCGCTCAGCATGGCGGGCGTCGCCCTCGACGTGACCGAGCGCAAGCGCGGCGACGAGCACCGGGCGCTGCTCGCCGAGGAGCTCAACCATCGGGTGAAGAACTCGATGGCGACGATCCAGTCGATCGCCAACCAGACCCTGACGCACGCCACCTCGCTCGACGAGGCGCGCAAGGCCTTCAACGCCCGCCTGCAATCGCTCTCGGCCGCCCACGACGTGCTGACTCGCGAGAGTTGGGAGGGTGCGACCCTGGCGGAGATCGCCGACGAGGCTCTCCGCCCGTTCCGCACCGGCGCGGGCCTGCGCTTCACCATCGACGGCCCGTCGGTCCGCCTGCCGCCCCGGCTGGCACTCGCCTTCGTGATGGCGCTGCATGAACTCGCGACCAACGCGGTCAAGTACGGCGCGCTCTCGACCGAGACGGGTCGGGTGCTGCTGACCTGGGAGGTGACTCCGGACGGGCGCCTGCATCGAGTCGCGCTACGACCTCGAGGGCAAGCTGCCGCTCGGGGTCAAGCTCGCGAACAAGATCGAGGACGGGGGCAAGAAGATCGCCGAGTT
>NZ_JBEXZS010000034.1:0-1359 GCF_040593685.1 Methylobacterium sp. EM32
GGCTTGGGGTGGGGGGCACGGGATCGTAGGGCTGGTCCGGGATCGGGCCGGGATTCGACATCGAGCGCTCCTCTCTCTGTCGTTTCCAAACCGGGGCGCCGGGCCCCGGTTCCCCAGCGTCGGCTACTGCTTGGTCAGGAGCTTGGCGCCGTTCTGGCTGACGATCTGCTGCACCTTGTGGGCGAAGAGCGACAGGAGCAGCGGCATGCGTACCTCGACCCGCACGGAATCCTCGTCGACGTCGATGTCGCCGTCGACGCGCTGATTCATGGCGGCCACCAGGAACGAGAGCCGGTCGCCGGTCCAGGTCGCGTCGGCCATGCTGAGACCCGCCTTCTGCAGCATCTCCTTGGCCTGGCCGATCCCGTTCTCCAGCCGGCGGCGGGCCTCGGCCCGACCGAGCTGATGGGGAATCACGACAACCAGGGGCTTTGCCATCATCACGCTCCGCTCGCACGATGAGCCTGATGTGGGGAGGCTTGGCCCAACGGCAACGCCATCGGGTCGGACAGCGTCCCGGATCAGTCGACCACCGCGACCGCGACCCGGGCGACGCCGCTCATGCCGATCGCCTGGCCCGCCCCGCGGGCGAGATCGATGATGCGGCCATGGGCGAACGGCCCGCGATCGTTGATCCGCACCACCACCGAGCGGCCGTTGGACTGGTTGGTCACCCGCACCCGCGTGCCGAAGGGCAGGCTGCGATGCGCCGCCGTGAGGCCGTTGGGGTTGAAGCGCTCGCCGCTGGCGGTGCGATGGCCGGAGGCGTACCAGGAGGCCTTGCCGCTCTGGGCCTGCGCAGTCGACGAGGCGGCGAGGCTCCCCCATCCGGCGAGGGCCACGCCCCCCGCGAGAGCCACGATGCGAGCCGCGTTCGACCGACGCGCAGGCTGGGCGCTGTTCATTCCACTGTCCTTGGCAGTTGCTGATGGCACAGCCAATCGAGACCAAACAGGACGAAAATATGACCGCCCGATTTGTGGCGACTGGCGCCGCATTGTCGGCCGATATCTTGCAATCCGTTAAGGTTTGACTTTTCAAGTCGTGATGCGGCGCGAAGTCTTATTGGCGACTTGTGGCGGACGGCCGCGGCACTCGGGTTTTCAGAATTCGGAAGAAGCGCGGGATGCGCGGAGGTACCGGTGGTTCCGAGGCGAATGGCAGGGTTGCGCCGGGGGAGGGCGAGGCGCGAGCCCTCCCTCGCGGGCGGCAGGGCTGTCCGGGGAAAAGAAATGGCGAGGGATTCCCCTCTCCCCGCGGGCGGCAGGGCTATCGCACATGAGTAAAGAGATTGAAGAGGGCATCCTTGCTCCAGGACGCTCTCTTCATCTTTTTGCGGATTGGAATATCGTCGGGGTG
>NZ_JBEXZS010000035.1:0-3988 GCF_040593685.1 Methylobacterium sp. EM32
TTTCCGACGAAGTGGATGCCGGTTCGTCGTAGAAAATGCGGCAAAGTCAAAGACCTAGAGAGCTTCGCGATTGCAACGCGATCGTGAAGCGCTCTAGAAGCCCTTCGATAATCCTCAATGCTCCCGGGCCGCCAGCACCGCCTCGGCCCGGATCTCCTCGGTGAGCTGCGCCTTCAACCGCGAGAAGTCGGGGCTCGTCTTGATCGTGTAGTGGCGCGGATGGCCGAGATCGACCGGCACGTCGGCCTTGATCCGCCCGGGGCGGGCGGTCATCACGATCACCCGCGAGGCCATGAAGATCGCCTCCTCGATGTCGTGGGTGACGAAGATCACCGTCTTGCGCTCGCGCTCCCAGATGCCGAGCAGGAGTTCCTGCATCAGCCCGCGGGTCTGGTTGTCCAGCGCCCCGAACGGCTCGTCGAGGAGCAGGATGGCGGGATCGTTGGCGAGCGCCCGGGCGATGGCGGTGCGCTGCTGCATGCCGCCGGAGAGCTGCTTGGGATAGTGCCCCTCGAAGCCGCGCAGGCCCACCTTGTCGAGATAGGCCGCGACGATCTCGCGGCGCTGAGGCGCCGGTACGCCGCGCTCGCGCAGGCCGAAGCCGATATTCTCGGCCACGGTGAGCCACGGAAAGAGGGTGTAGGACTGGAACACCATGCCCCGGTCGGGACCGGGCCCACGGACCTCACGCCCCTCGATCAGCACGCGGCCGGCGCTCGGCCGGTCGAGCCCGGCGATGATGCGCAAGAGCGTCGACTTCCCGCAGCCCGAGGGACCAAGGATGGTGATGAAGTCGTTCTTCGCCACCGTGAGGTCGGTGGGGCTGAGCGCCTGCACGGGCTTGGCGCCGCGATGGCCGGGGAAGGTCCGCGACACGCCCTCGACCGCGACCTCGATACTGTCCCGCATCAGGCGAGCTTCCAGGGAAACAGGAGCCGGTTCGCCGCCTTGAACAGGAAGTCCGAGACGAGGCCGATCAGCCCGATGACGATGATGCCGAAGATGATCTGGCCGGTGGCGAGCAGCGCCTGGCTCTCGATGATCATGTGGCCGATGCCCGACGAGGAGCCGATCAGCTCGGCGACGATGACGTAGGTCCAGGCCCAGCCGAGCACGAGGCGCAGGATCTCGGCGATCTCCGGGGCGGTTGCGGGCAGGAGCACCCGGCGGATGATGCCGGTGTCGCTGGCCCCCAGCGTGTAGGCCGCCTCGACGAGGTCGCGCCGGACGTTGCCGACCGCGACCGCGATCATCAGGATCAGCTGGAAGACCGAGCCGATGAAGATCACGAGGAGCTTCTGCGTCTCGCCGATGCCGGCCCACAGGATCAGCAGCGGCACGAAGGCCGAGGCCGGCAGGTAGCGGGCGAAGGAGACGAACGGCTCGAAGAACGCCTCGACCGGCTTGTAGGCGCCCATCATCACGCCGAGCGGCACCGCCACCAGGCAGGCGAGCAGGAAGCCGCCGACCACCCGCCACACCGTGACGCCGATATCCGACAGGAAGTCGAACCGGGTCAGCAGCAGCCAGCCGTCCTGGACCATCGTGACCGGATCGGCCAGGAAGGTCTTGGGGACGAGCCCCCCGAGGGTCGCGGCGGCCCAGGCCGCCACGAACAGCACGAAGAAGCTCAGGCCGAGGACGACCTTCGCCGGCCCGCCGACCGGCTGCAGCGGACGCAGGTGCCTCACTTCACGTGTCTCACTGCAAGTCCCTCACTGCACGTAACGGCCGTCGGAGAGCCCGGCGATGTCGGGCTTCTGCCGGATCACACCGATCTCGAGCAGCAGGTCGGCCGCCTGTTCGGAGAATTTCTGGATCTCACCGTTGAAGAACGCCTTGTTGGCGGCGCGGTCCTGCCAGCGCAGGAACTTCGCGGAATTGCCGAAGGCCTCGCCGGTCTGCTTCACGTCGGCGCCCATGATCTCGTAGGATTTTTGGGGATCCTTGGCGATCATGTCGAGCGCCTCGAAGTAGCTGTCGGCGAGGGCCTTGGCGGCCTTCGGGTTCTGGTCGAGGAATTCGGGGGTGCAGCCGAAGGTGTCCATCACCATCGGGTAGTCGAGGGTGGTGGCGATGATCTTGCCGGCCTGCGGCGCGGCGCGCACCGAGGAGAGATAGGGCTCGTAGGTCATCGCGGCGTCGTTCTGGCCGGCGATGAAGGCCTGCGCGGCGGGGCCGGGCTCGAGATTGACGACCTTGACGTCCTTGAGCGACAGGCCGTTGGCCTTGAGGATCCAGGCGAGGCCGAAATAGGGCGCGGTGCCGGGCACCGAGGCCGCCACGGTCTTGCCCTTCAGGTCCTTGATCGCCGCGACGTCGTTGCGGACGGCGAGCCCGTCGGCGCCGTAGGACTTGTCGAGCTGGAAGATCTGCTTCGTCGGCACGCCGTTGGCGTTCCACACCACCCAGGTCTCGACCGTGGTGGCGGCGCATTGCACGTCGCCGGAGCGGATGGCGAGGTGGCGGCTCGCCTGCGGGATCTTCTTCAGGGAGACGTCGAGGCCGTTCTTCTTGAAGATGCCGGCTTCCTTGGCGAGCGTCAGGGGCGCGAAGCCGGTCCAGCCGCTGAGGCCGACCGTCACCTTCGTCTCCTGCGCCTGCGCCTCTTGGGCCTGCGCCGTCAGCGCCAGCGCGACCGCTCCGACCAAACCTGCGGCAACCGCCCTCATCGTCCCCTCCCGCCTGAAGCCTCGCCTGTCGTACCGTCGCCCCGCCTTTGTGTATAGACATAATAGCGGGCAGCCTGCCCGCCGATCCGGCACATCCCCTGCGGTTTCCGTCGCTGCACCCGAACGCCGCCGCGCGCGTTGTCGGGGCTGACGCAGGTGTCAGCAGGAGCAGTCGCATGAGCGGAACAACGCGCCCCACCGTCGTGGTGACCGGCGGCAGCGCCGGCGTCGGGCGCGCCGTCGCGGTCGCCTTCGGGCGCCGGGGCTGGAACGTCGGCATCGTCGCGCGGGGCCGGGCCGGGATCGAGGCGGCAGTCGAGGAGGTGCGGGCGGTCGGCGGCCAGGCGCTCGGCTACCGCGCCGACGTCGCCGATCCGGCGGCTCTCGACCGGGCGGCGGACGCCTTCGCACAGGAGTTCGGCGGCATCGACGTCTGGGTCAACAACGCGATGGTGACGGTCTACGCCGAGGTGGCGGACACGAGCCCGGAAGAATTCCGGCGCGTCACCGAGGTCACCTATCTCGGCCAGGTCCACGGCACGCTCGCGGCGCTCCGCCACATGAAGGCGTCGGATCGCGGCACCATCGTGCATGTCGGCTCGGCGCTCGCCTACCGGTCGATCCCGCTGCAATCGGCCTATTGCGCCGCCAAGTCGGCGGTGCGCGGCTTCGTCGACAGCCTGCGCACGGAATTGCTGCACCACCGTAGCCGGATCCGGCTGACCATGGTGCAACTGCCGGCGGTGAACACGCCGCAATTCGACTGGGCCCGCTCGCGCCTGCCGCGCCGGCTCGAGCCGGTGCCGCCGATCTTCCAGCCCGAGGCGATCGCCGAGGAGATCGTGCGCGCCGCCCACGATGCGCCGCGCGAACTCTGGATCGGCACCCCGTCCTGGCTCGCGATCTTCGGCGCGCAAGCCGCGCCCGCGTTCAGCGACCACTACCTCGCCCGCCACGGCTATCGCGGCGAGATGACGTCTCAGAAGGCGCAGGCAGGCCGGCCCGACAACCTGTTCGAGCCGGTCGATGCCCGCCGCGACCACGGCGCCCACGGGCGGTTCGACGACCGGGCCAAGGGGAGCGTCGTCGCGGCGGATCCGATGTGGCTGCATATCGGGCTGATCGCCGCGGCCGGACTGATCGGCGGGAGCGCGCTGGCGGCGGCCCGGCGGAGCGGGCGGAGGGACTTGCTCGTCGGCGGATAAGCCCGGCGCCCGAACCCTCCCCCCTCTGCGGGGCAGGGCTATCGCACATGAGTAAAGAGATTGAAGAGGGCATCCTTGCTCCAGGACGCTCTCTTCATCTTTTTGCGGATT
>NZ_JBEXZS010000036.1:0-2932 GCF_040593685.1 Methylobacterium sp. EM32
GAGAAGGTGCCGTCGGCCCCCACCACGGCCGTCCCGATCGGCGTGGTGCCGTCGAGCAGCGTCACCGTCGCCCCGGCCTCACCGGTGCCGGTGATCGTCGGCGTGGTGTCGTCGGTCGGCCCGACCGGGCCCCCCGTCGTCGGCGCCGCGGGGGCCGCGGTGTCGACGACGACGGTCACCGGAGCCGAGGCGCCGCTGACGTTGCCGGCCGCGTCCGTGGTGGTCGCCGTCAGCGCGTAGCTGCCGTCCCCGAGCGGGGCCGTCGGCGTGATGCTGAAGGCGCCGTTCTGGTCCGCCGCCCCCGTTCCCACCACGGTATCGCCGTTGCGGATGGTGACGGTGGTTCCGGGCTCGGCGGTGCCGGTGATGTCCGGGGTGGGATCGTTGGTCGGACGGGCCACCGGCGTGAGCGTCGGGCTTGCCGGCGCCCCCGTGTCGACGACGACGCTGACCGGGACCGTCGCCGCGCCGACATTGCCGGCCGGGTCGGTGAGCTGGACGGACAGGGGGTAGGTCCCGTCCGCGAGCGGGTTGGTCGGGCTGACCGAGAAAGTGCCGTCGGCCCCCACCACGGCCGTCCCGATCGGCGTCGTGCCGTCGAGCAGCGTCACCGTCGCTCCGGCCTCACCGGTACCGGTGATCGCCGGCGTGGTGTCGCCGGTCGGGCCGGTCGGGCCGGTCACCGTCGCCGGGGCGGGTGCGGCGGTGTCGATGGCGACGGTCACCGGAGCCGAGGCGCCGCTGACGTTGCCGGCCGCGTCCGTGGTGGTCGCCGTCAGCGCGTAGCTGCCGTCCCCGAGCGGGGTTGCCGGCGTGATGCTGAAGGCGCTGGTCCCGTCCGCCAGGGCCGTGCCGAGCACGGTGGTGCCGTTCAGGAGCGTCACCGTCGATCCGGCCTCCGCCGTGCCGGTGAGGGTCGGCGTCGCGTCGTTGGTCGGGCCCGCCGGCGCTGTGAGCGTCGGGCTCGCCGGCGCTCCCGTGTCGACGACGACGCTGACCGGGGTCGTGACCGGGCCGGCATTGCCGGCCGGGTCGGTGAGCTGGACGGACAGGGGGTAGGTCCCGTCCGCGAGCGGGCTGGTCGGGCTGACCGAGAAGGTGCCGTCGGCCCCCACCACGGCCGTCCCGATCGGCGTCGTGCCGTTCAGAAGCGTCACCGTCGCCCCTGCTTCACCGGTGCCGGTGATGGCCGGCGTGGTATCGCGGGTGGTGCCGCCTCCCGCCGTCACGACCGGAGCGATCGGCGCGCTGGCGTCGATGCCGAACGTGAACGGTGCGCTCACTGCGCTGACGGTGCCGGCCGCGTCGATCGCCACCGCGGTCGCCGCGTAGGTGCCGTCCGCCAGGACCGGCAGGGTCGCCGACCAAGCGCCGGCCGCGTCGGCCTGCGTCTCGACCGTCACGGCCCCCGCGGAGGTCCCCGCCGAGACGCGGATCGTGCTGCCGGGGTCGGCCCGCCCGGAGAGCGTCGGCGTGGTGTCGCTCGTCAGCCCGTCGCCCGGGATGCCGGTATCGTCGGCGAGGCCCGTGACCACCGGGGCACCCGGCCGCCCGACCTGGAGCGTCAGCGTGCCGCCGGGGACCGTCGCCGTGTTGCCGGCTGCGTCGCTCAAGGCGAGCGTCGAGGTTACCGACCCGCTGAAGCCCGAGAGGTCCACGCTGTAGGTGCCGTCCGCCGCCACCGCGACGCTCGTCTGCCGAACCCCGTCGCTGAAGCCGACGCTGCCGCCGGTGCCGGGATCGAGCCCCGCCACCGTGAAGGCGACCGCGGCGGCCTCGGCCGCGTCGATGACCCCGTCGGCCGTCGGATCGACGGCGAGCGTGGCCGGCGCGCCCGCATCGACGATGGTGTCGATGGTGAGGGCGAAGGGCGCCGAGGTGCCGATCGCGACGCCGTCGGCGCTGGTCAGGCCGGCGGTGAGGGTGTAGGCGGCGTCCGCCAGGCTCGGCAGCGCGAGGCTCCAGGTGCCGTCGGCGGCGACGACACCGGTCGCCGTGACCGTCCCCGCCGCGCTCGCGGCGGTGAGCGTCACGCTCGCCCCCGCCGCACCGATGCCGGTGACCTTCGGGGTGGTGTCGCGGGTGATGCCGTCGCTCGGCACGCCGGTATCGTCGGCGTAGCCGGTGATCACCGGCAGGACCGGGGCGACACCGGTCACGTCGCGGCTGCCCGCCGCGAGCGTGGCGCGGTTGCCGGCGGCATCCGCGATATCGGACCCGGCCGCGAGGGCCAGCGTCAGGCTGCCGGTGCCGGTCACCCCCGCCACCGTCACGGTGTAGTCGCGGCCCGACCCAACGATGCCGGCGATCGCGCCACCCGCCCCGTTCGTGCCGGTGAGCACGAAGTCGTCGACGCTGACATTGGCGACCGCCTCGGAGAAGCTCAGCCCGTAGGTGAAGCTCGCCACCGCCGTGCCGCCGGCCGTGTCGGCGACGGCCGTGCCGGTCGGCGCCGTCGTGTCGAGGGTGAAGGTCGGGCCGGCGATCGTGGCGGTGTTGCCGGCCGCGTCCGTGAGGACGAGGCTCGCGGTGACCGCCCCGTCGAGGCCGTCGAGATCGGCCACGTAGCTGCCGTCCGCGCCGACCGCGACCGTCACGGCGGACAAGCCGTCGCTGAAGGTGGCCGCCGCCCTGGTGCCGGCGTCGAGCCCGGTCACGGTGAAGGCCGTGGCGGCGGCTTCGGCCGCGTTGCGGAGGCCGTCCTGCGTGGCGGCGACCGTGATGGCGGCCGCGGGAGCGGCGTCGATCTGGGTGTCGACGACGACGCTGACCGGGGTCGTGGCCGCGCCGACATTGCCGGCCGCATCGGTGAGCTGCACCGACAAGTCGTAGGTCCCGTCCGCGAGCGGGTTGGCCGGGCTGACCGAGAAGGTGCCGTCGGCCCCCACCACGGCCGTCCCGATCGGCGTGGTGCCGTCGAGCAGCGTCACCG
>NZ_JBEXZS010000037.1:0-42229 GCF_040593685.1 Methylobacterium sp. EM32
TCCACCGCTTGTGCCACGCCTGAGACCTTACGGCCCGCCCCACCCCCACAAACGACACGCCCGTCACAGCAAAATACCAATCCGACAGGCTGCTAGGACACGGCGCCATCCGCCACAGGAGCATGCCGTGATCGAACTCGCCCCCGGCCTGATCCACTATCCGGGCTATCTCGACGCCGCGGCACAAGGCGCCCTCGCGGACGACCTCGCCGCCGTGCTGGCGGAGGCCCCGCCTTTCACGCCGGCGATGCCGCGCACCGGCAAGCCGTTCTCGGTGCGGATGACGAATTGCGGCCCCCTCGGCTGGGTCTCCGACCGGGCGGGCTACCGCTACCAGGCGACGCACCCGGAGACCGGCCGGCCCTGGCCGGCGATGCCGGCGGCGGTGACGCGGGCCTGGACCGAACTCGCCGGGTGCCCGGCGGAGCCGGAGGCCTGCCTCGTCAACCTCTACGCCCCCGGCACCCGGATGGGCCTGCACCAGGACCGGGACGAGGCGGAGTTCTCGGCCCCCGTCCTCTCCCTGTCGCTCGGGGCGACCGCGCTCTTCCGCTACGGCGGCCTCCAACGCGCCGATCCGACCCGCTCGGTGCGGCTGTCCTCCGGCGACGCCCTGGTGATCGGCGGCCCCTCGCGCCTGATCTTCCACGGGGTCGACCGCATCCTGCCCGCCGATCTCCTGGCCTCCGGATCCGCGCCGGTCCTGCCCGGGGCGGTGGCGGCAGGCGGACGCCTCAACCTGACCTTGCGGCGCGTCTCGGCGATCCGCCCCGCTTGACAGACCGGCGCGCACGGCCGACGCATCCGGCGAAGTCCGAGACGATGCCCGCTCCCGGGCGGGCTCTCGCCAACCCAGAGACGAGTCCGATGCCGACGAGTCCCCTGCCGCCGCGTGTGATGTCGCTGCGCGTCCGTTCCATGTCTCAGCGCGCGGTCGCGCTCCTCTCCCTCCTGGTCGCCCTGCCGGCCGGGGCGCTGGCTGCCGATCCGGTCTATCCGCCGGGCTCGCGCTTCGGCTTCGAGCCGGCCAAGGACATGGTGGTGTCGCGCCGCTTCACCGGCTTCGAGCGGCCGGCCGGCGGCGCCACGGTCTCGGTGGTCGAGCTGCCGCCCCAGGCCTACAAGGACCTCACCGCCAACTTCACCGACGAGAACCTGAAGAGCCAGGGCCTCGTGGTGAAGACCCGCGAGCCCCTGAAGCTCGCCGACGGGCGCGAGGGCCTCTTGTTCACCGGCGAGCAGCCGATCGAGCAGCCCGCCGGCGCGCCGGCCCTGCACAAGTGGGTCTTCCTCGTCTCGGACCCGACCGTGACCGGCATCATCATCGGCCAGACCCTGCCGGCGGCGGAATCCGACGAGGCGATGCGCGCGATGCTGACCAGCGTGCGGGTGCGCCCGGCCCTGACCCTCGACCAGCAGGTCGCGGCCCTGCCCTTCCGGGTCACCGAGACCGCGGGCTTCCGCCCGGTGCGGGTGCTCGGCGGCAACTCGGTGCTCTACACCGACGGGCCGAAGGACCAGATGATGAACCTAGAGCAGCCGATCCTGGTGCTGGCCGAGGCGGTGCAGCCGGCGCCGTCGGCCGAGCAGCGCGACGCCTTCGCCAAGGCCGCCTTGTACTCGAACCAGACCATGAAGGACTTCGCGATCGAGCGCTCGCAGGGTTTCCGCCAGAACGGCGCCGAGTGGCACGAGATCGTGGCGCGCGCCACCGACGTGCCGTCGGGCATGCCGGTGGTGGTGTCGCAGACCATCCGCTTCCAGCCCGACGGCTATTTCCGCGCCGTCGGCGTGGTGCGCGCCCAGGACCGTGAGGCGATGCTGCCGCGCTTCCGCAAGGTGGTGGACGCGATCACGTTCTGAACTGATTTCTCCCACCCGCCACCTCATCCTGAGGTGGCGGGTGGGATGAGGATTTCGATCATCCGCTGAGAAACGGAAGCGGGCAGCGTAACCAGCCCCCGCCCACCCGGACGACCGCGATGGAACTCAAGTGGATCGAGGACTTCCTGAGCCTCGCCGAGACCCGCAGCTTCTCGCGCTCGGCGGAAGCCCGGGCCGTGACCCAGTCGGCCTTCAGCCGACGCATCCGCTCGCTGGAAGTCTGGCTCGGCACCGCGCTCCTCGACCGCAGCACCTACCCGATCACCCTCACCGCCGACGGGCGCCAGTTCCTCGAGACCGCCGAGGAGGTGGTGCGGCTGCTCACCCTGAGCCGGGCCGATTTCCGTGCCCGCAGCGACGGCGCCGGGCTGCCGGTGGTGACGATCACGGCGCTCCACTCGCTCTGCCTGTCGTTCCTGCCGCGCTGGCTCGGGCGCATCCGTGACGCCCTCGGGCCGGTGGCGAGCCGGGTGCTGCCGGACAACTTCAACATCTGCGTCCAGGCCCTGGTCGAGGGCGGCTACGACCTGCTCCTGACCTATCACCACCCCGGCATCCCGATCCCGCTCGACCCCGAGCGCTATCCCTGCCGGGTCGTCGGCCGCGACAGCCTGGCGGCGGTGGCCTCCCCCCGCGCGCTGGTGCCGGATGCGCGCGGGCGCCTGCCGCTGCTGCAATATTCCCGCGGCTCGTTCCTCGGGCGGCTGGCCGGCATCGCGCAATCCGCCGAGGACGCGCCGGCGACCTACCCGGTCCACACCAACGAGAATTCGATGGCCGAGGCCCTGCGCTCGATGGCGCTCGGCGGCCACGGCATCGCCTGGCTGCCGCGCAGCCTGGTCGCACCCGAGATCCGGGCCGGAGCGCTCACGGTGCTCGGCCGCGAGATGCCGATGGACATCCGCCTCTACCGCAGCGCCGAGCGCCACCGCTCCTTCCTCGACGAGGTATGGGCCGTCGCGGCGGAGGATCCGCCAAACTATTCGGATGCGGAATAGTTCATCGCGAACATAGCATTGGCGGCACCGACGATGCGGGATTATTCCGCCGCCATCCGGTGACGGCGCCACGGTTCCCTGCGGAACCGGCCCGATCCCGGCCCCAGACCGCCCCTCCGCCGCGGCCCCGCCGCCTGCGCGCCCTCCGGTGCGCCGGCTCGCGGCCGCGCGCCGAAAAATCCGCCAGGAGCCCGCCTTGACCACGACCGCGACCCGCATCGAGCACGACCTTCTCGGCGACCGAGAGGTGCCGCAGAGCGCCTATTACGGCATCCACACCCTGCGCGCCGTGGAGAATTTCCCGATCACCGGCACGACGCTCGCCACCTGCCCCGACCTGATCCGGGCGCTGGCGGCGATCAAGCAGGCCGCGGCGCTCGCCAACCGCGAGCTCGGCCTGCTCGATTCCGAGCGCTGCGACGCCATCGTGGCTTCCTGCATCGAGATCCGCGGCGGCGCCCTGCACGACCAGTTCGTCGTCGACCAGATCCAGGGCGGGGCCGGCACATCGACCAACATGAACGCCAACGAGGTGATCGCCAACCGGGCGCTCGAACTACTCGGCGCCGCGCGCGGCGATTACGGGCGGCTGCACCCGAACGAGCACGTCAACATGAGCCAGAGCACCAACGACGTGTACCCGACGGCGCTCAAGATCGCCGGGATCGGGGCGCTCCGCCGCCTCGTCGACGCGATGGCCGCCCTGCGGACCAGCTTCGAGGCGAAGTCGCATGAATTCCGCGACGTCCTCAAGATGGGCCGCACCCAGCTCCAGGACGCGGTGCCGATGACGCTGGGCCAGGAATTCGGCACCTACGCCCGGATGCTCAGCGAGGACGAGGCCCGCCTCGGCGAGGCCGAGCTGCTGATCCGCGAGATCAATCTCGGCGCCACCGCGATCGGCACCGGCATCACCGCCCACCCGCTCTATGCCGGCCTCGTGCGCGAGCGGCTCTCGACCATCACGGAGATCCCGCTGATCACCGCGGAGGACCTGGTGGAAGCCACGCAGGATTGCGGCGCCTTCGTGCAGGTCTCGGGGGTGCTCAAGCGCGTCGCCGTCAAGCTGTCGAAGACCTGCAACGACCTGCGCCTGCTCTCGAGCGGGCCGCGGGCGGGCTTCAACGAGATCAACCTGCCGGCGCGCCAGGCCGGCTCGTCGATCATGCCCGGCAAGGTCAACCCGGTGATCCCGGAAGTCGTCAACCAGGTCGCCTTCGAGGTGATCGGCAACGACGTCACCATCACCTTCGCGGCGGAAGCGGGCCAACTTCAGCTCAACGCCTTCGAGCCGGTGATCGCCTACAGCCTGTTCCGCAGCCTCGCCCATCTCGAGGCGGCCTGCCGCACCCTCGACGTGCATTGCGTGCGCGGCATCACGGCGAACCGCGAGCGCCTGCGCGCCAGCGTCGAGAACTCGATCGGGATCGTGACGGCGCTCAATCCCTATATCGGCTATCGCAACGCCACGGCGATCGCTATGGAGGCGCACGCCACGGGCCGGGGCGTCTACGACCTCGTGCTCGAGAAGCGGTTGATGGCCAGAGACCAGCTCGACCGGGTGCTCCAACCCGACCAGCTGACGCGCCCGCAGGCCCTGACGGCACTCTAAGAGACCTGCCACTTCACGGACGGAAACGCCAGACATCTGCGGGAAGCCTCGGGCGCGCTCACCATGGCGTCCGGGGCCCTTGCCGCACATCCGTTCACCCCTGGGAGGAACATGACAAATGGCACAGGTTGAATCGACCGGACGTTCGGGCCGGCTGACGCTCTATACCGGAATCGGGCTCGCTCTCGGCGTCGCGGTCGGCGCAGTGCTGCACGGCATGGCGGGAAGCCCGGCCGAGGCCAAGGAGATCGCCGGCTACTTCACCATCGGCACCGACATCTTCCTGCGGCTGATCAAGATGATCATCGCGCCGCTCGTCTTCGCCACCATCGTGTCGGGCATCGCGAGCTTCGGCGACACCAAGACGGTCGGCCGCGTCGCGGGCCTCGCCATGGGCTGGTTCCTCACCGCCTCGATCGTCTCGCTCTCGCTCGGCTTCCTCGTCGCCAACCTCTTCCAGCCCGGCGCCAGCCTCGGCCTGCCGCTGCCGGATGCGGGCGCGCAGACCGGGCTGAAGGCCGCCTCGATCAACCTGCGCGAATTCATCACCCACGTCTTCCCGACCAGCATCGTGTCGGCGATGGCGACGAACGAGGTGCTGCAGATCCTGGTCTTCTCGGTGTTCTTCGGCTCCGGTCTCAGCGCGATCGACCGCCGCTACGCCGACCCGATGATCCACATGCTGAACGGGCTCGCGCAGGTGATGTTCAAGGTCACCGACGCGGTGATGCAGGTGGCTCCCCTCGCGGTCTTCGCCGCCATGGCCTCGGTCGTCACCATCCAGGGCCTCGGCGTGCTCATCGATTACGGCAAGTTCATCGCCGTGTTCTATCTCGGCCTCGCGGTGCTGTGGGCGCTCCTCATCGGCGCCGGCTGGCTGGTGCTGGGCAACAGTGTCGTACGATTGCTGCGCCTGCTGCGCACCCCGATGATCGTCGCCTTCTCGACCGCCAGCAGCGAGGCCGCCTTCCCGCGCACCGTCGAGGTGCTGGAGAAATTCGGCGTGCGGCCCCGCGTCACCGGCTTCGTGCTGCCGCTCGGCTACTCGTTCAACCTCGACGGATCGATGATGTACCAGGCGCTCGCCTCGCTGTTCATCGCCCAGGCCTTCGGCATCCATCTCGGCATCACCGAGCAGCTCACCATGCTGCTCGTCATGATGGTGACCAGCAAGGGCATCGCCGGCGTGCCGCGCGCCTCGCTGGTGGTGGTAGCCGCGACGGTGCCGATGTTCGGCCTGCCCGCCGCGGGCATCCTGCTGATCATGGGCGTCGACCAGATCCTCGACATGGGCCGCACCGTCACCAACGTGCTGGGCAACGGCCTCGCCACCGCCGCGGTCGCCCGCTGGCAGGGCGAGATGGACGAGGGCGCGGACGAGACGGTCGACGCGCCCGCCGCGGTCGCGATGCCGGCCGGCAAGGCGGCGTGAGGTGGGGCCGGCGGTCGTCGATGACGGCCGCCGGTCAGCCGATCCGATGACTCCGCCCTTCGAAGCCTGCTCGATGTGGGCTGCGGGACTTGAAGCTCTCAATGTCATCCCGGGGCTCGACGTAGTTGAGAACCCGGGATCCATAACCGCTAACAGTGCCGAACAAGGCGGCTGACGTTCCGTCTTGCCCTGAACCGTCGGCGGTTATGGATCCCGGGTTCCGCTGCGCGGCCCCGGGATGACGCGGAGTGTGTGATATCCGGCGGCGGGAACGACCCCGCCTCCTCGCCCTACCCCACCCCCGCCAGCACCTCGACGACCGTCTCGGGGTTCGGCACTTCGACGTCGTGCGGCACCGCCAGTTCCCGGTACTGCCACCCGGCCTTCGCCTTCGCCCGCTGCCGGCTCGGCTCGATCGAGGCGAGCGCCGGGCTGGTATAAGCGACGTAGGTGACCGGCAGGCCGGCGCCGGCGGGCTTGCTCAACCGCACCGGGCTCTCGTAGGTGCCGATCGGGTGCGGCCGCAGGCGCTGCATGAACCAGTCCTTGGCCGGGCCGGCGGGAATCGGGAAAGCCTCAGGGCCGGGCACCGGCAGCGCCACGCCCGCGCCCTGCTCCAGGGCGGTCTTGCGCCTTGCCTCCGCCATGCCGGCGGGCAGGATCGTGAAGGCGGTATCGCTGGTCTCGGGGATCAGCGCGTCGAGATAGACGATGTGGCGGATCCGGTCGGTCATCCGGTCCGCGACCCCGGTGACCGCCATGCCGCCGTAGGAATGCCCGACCAGGATGACGTCGCGCAGGTCCTCGAACGCGATCAGGCTCGCCACGTCCTCGATATGGGTGTCGACCGTGATCTGGCGCGACAGGAGGTGGCTGCGCTCGCCGAGCCCGGTCTGGGTCGGCGTGTAGACCCGGTGTCCTTGGCTCCGCAGGCCGGCGGCGACGTCGCGCCAGATCCAGCCGCCGCCATAGGCGCCGTGGACCAGCACGTAGGTTTTCGGAGCGGCGCCCTGCGCCTGCGCGGCGCCCGACGCGAGGGCGGCGGCACCGAGGGCGGAGACGCCCGCCAGGGCCGTTCTGCGGTTGACCGTCATGCTGTGGGTCCTCCCGATGTTCGTTCTTGAGAGCGTTGTAGTGGCGAACCGGCCCAAATCCATCGGCCAAGGTCCTCGGCCAAGATCCATGGCGACGCATGCGCGGAGCGCGGCTCGCACCCTGCGCCCGCAATGCTATGGAGGGTCACCGACACGCTCCCCCGACACGAGGGCACGACCCACCGATGACCTACGCGGAGACCACCCCACCGGACCTCTCGGCCACGCTGTCGCCGCGGATGCGCGGCATCGGCACGAGCCAGATCGGCCTCGTCGCCGACCGCGGCCGGGACGATCCCGAGGTGGTCAAGCTGTGGATCGGCGAGGGCGACCTGCCGACGCCGCCCTTCATCGTCGAGGCGGCCCACAAGGCGATGCTGGCAGGCCACACCCGCTACGCCACCTCCCTCGGCCTCCCACGCCTGCGCGAGGCGCTGAGCGCCTACCACGCCCGGCACTGGGACGTGGACGTCCCGCCCGAGCGCTTCGCCGTCACCGCCGGCGGCATGAACGCGATCATGCAGGCGGCCCAGGCCCTGCTGGAGCCCGGAGACGAGATCATCATCCCCTCCCCGGCCTGGCCGAACCTGGCGGAAGCCGTGCGCATCACCGGCGGCGTGCCGGTGACGGTGCCCTACCGGGTGCAGGGGGACGGGCGCTTCGCCCTGCCGCTCGTCGACATCGCGGCGGCGATCACCCCGCGCACCCGCGTGATCGTGGTCAACTCGCCCTCGAATCCGACCGGCTGGATCATGCCGCTCGACGAGATGAAGGGCTTACGCGATCTTGCCCGGGCGCGGGGCCTGTGGATCATCGCCGACGAGGTCTACGCCCACTTCACCTACGGCAACGCCATCGCGCCGTCCTTCCTGCAGATCTGCACCGAGGACGACCGGCTGGTCGTCACCAACACCTTCTCGAAGAACTGGGCGATGACCGGCTGGCGCGCCGGCTGGCTGATCGCCCCGCGCGGGCTCGGGCCCACCTTCGCCAAGCTCGGCCAGTACAACACCACCTCGATCCCGACCTTCATCCAGCACGCCGCCATCACGGCTCTGGAGGAGGGCGACGGCTTCATCCGCCAGATGGTCGCGCGCTGCGCCGAGAGCCGGGAGATCCTGGTCGCCGGCCTCTCGCGCCTCCCCGGCGTCACCGTGTCGGTGCCGGAGGGCGCCTTCTACCTGATGGCCCGGGTCGCCGGCCCCGGGACCCCGCGCCCGGAGGAGACCAGCCTCGCCCTCGCCTTCCGGCTCCTCGAGGAGGCGAAGGTCGGCGTCGCGCCCGGCACCGCCTTCGGGCCGGAGGGCGAGGGCTTCATCCGCCTGTGCTTCGCCATCAGCCCGGGCCTCGCCCGGGAGGCGGTGGCGCGCCTCACCCCCGTCCTCGGCCGCTGACGCGAGGCTCTCGATGTCCGAACCGATCGCCTTCCTCGGCACCCTCGACGCGGAGGAGGAGGCCGACTTCCTGGCGGCGCTCGCCGCCGCCATGCCCGAGGAAACCATCCGGCCGTTCCGGCAATTGAGCGCCGCGGAGCGCGACGGGATCCGGATCGCCATCGTCGCCAATCCCGATCCCGCCGAGGTGGCGCTGCTGCCGAACCTCGCCTGGATCCAGAGCCTGTGGGCCGGGGTCGAGCGGCTGGTGCGCGATCTCGGGCAAAGCAGCGCGCCGATCGTCCGCCTGATCGACCCCGAGCTCGCCCGCACCATGGCCGAGGCGGTTCTGGCCTGGACCTACTACCTCCAGCGCGACATGCCGGCCTACCGGCGCCAGCAGGAGGCCGGAACCTGGCGCCAGCACGCCTACCGGCCGCCGGCCGAGGTCACCGTCGGGCTCCTGGGCCTCGGAGCGCTCGGGAGCGCGGCGGCCGAGCGCCTGACGGGGGCGGGCTTCCGAGTCGCGGCCTGGAGTCGCTCGCCCAAATCGGTGCCGCCGGGGGTGACGGGCTATTCCGGGCCGGAGGGCCTCCGGGATCTGCTCGCGGCGAGCGACGTCGCCGTCTGCCTGCTGCCGCTGACCGAGGCGACGCGCGGCCTCCTCGATGCCGAACGCCTCGCCGCGATGAAGCCGGGGGCGGGGCTGATCAATTTCGGCCGCGGGCCGATCGTCGCGACCGAGGCGCTCCTCGCGGCCCTCGATGCCGGGCATCTCTCGCACGCGGTGCTGGACGTGTTCGAGGTCGAGCCGCTCCCGCCCGAGTCGCCCCTGTGGCGCCATCCCGGCGTGACCGTGCTGCCGCACATCTCCGGGCCGACCACCCCGGCCAGCGCGGCCTCGGTCGTCGCCGGGAACGTGCGCGCCTATCGGGACACGGGGCGGATCCCGGCCGCGGTGGACGTAGGCCGGGGGTACTGAGAGGCCGCGCTCAGGCGGCGCGCCGGAGCCGGAGGCCGGGGGGCGGCACCATGGCCGGTCCGGCGCCAGGCCCCGCCTGCTGCAGGCGTTGCAGCCAGTCCAGGGCGCTGCGGGCGGCTTCCTCGGCCTGGCGCGCGCGGGCCTCGGCCGCCTCGATCATCACGATGGCCCGCGCCTCGGCGGCGCGGGCGGCGTCCTCCGCCGCGAGCGTCCTCGCCTCGGCCGCATGGGCTCTCGCCTCCGCCGCGCGCACCCGCGACTCGACCTGACCTTCCAGCGCGGTGGCCTCGTCGAGGCGCTTGCGGGCGCTGCGCAGCAGGGTCTGGGCCCGGAGCTCGCGCTCCCGGAGCTGCGTATCGGCCTCGCCGGGGGCGCTTGCGGCCTTGCGGACATGCGCGATCAACGCGTCCCAGTCCCGCGGCGGGGAGGCGCCGTCGACCGGCGTCAGGCCCTCGCGCGCGGTGATCGCACCGATCGACCGGAGCACCCCGCCGAGATTCGTCACGAAGCTCTGCTCGAGCCGGTCGCACTCGGTGCCCGGCCGCGTCGCGCGCATGCTCTGGAAGACGTCGAGTCCCATGGCGTGTGTCCCGTCGGCCTGTTCGGGCCATGGATGAGCGTTGACGCTGACAATCGCTCGTTACGGTTAATTCGCGCTTAAGCCAGAGACAGGAAAGCCGGGGACCAGGACTTTGACCCAAGGTCAGAGTTTCGACTCGAAGACCGGCTCGTCATGGCAATTCCAAGCCACCGACTTGGGCACCATGCTGCGCCGAATGCTGTATTGGACTACCATCTGGCCGCCCGGGAAGCTCGCCGCCGCCCGTGTACGCGGGCGACCCGTACCGGAATCCCGGGTGCTCCGGTGGCACCACACGCCGAAATTCCGCCAGTTTCCCATCCTTCGTCATTGACGCTCTCCGCCCCGCCGGCCTACCCCCTGTGGCATGCGCGGGAACCCACCGACACGGTCGATCGGTCGCGCGACCATCGCGGTGGTTGCGCTCTACGCGCTATGCCTGCAGGTGCTGCTCGGCGCCCTCGCGCCCGTGCCGGCCCAGGCGGCCCCGGGCGCGGTGATCTGCCATGTCGAGGGGACGGATGGGGTCCCGCAGGGCGGCACCCATTGCGCCCTCG
Organism: Methylobacterium sp. EM32; assembly: GCF_040593685.1. Taxonomy (NCBI): domain Bacteria; kingdom Pseudomonadati; phylum Pseudomonadota; class Alphaproteobacteria; order Hyphomicrobiales; family Methylobacteriaceae; genus Methylobacterium; species Methylobacterium sp. EM32. Next base: position 10,513 of record NZ_JBEXZS010000037.1, read on the forward strand.
CTTGCTGCGTCGCGGCCCACCCCGTCCTCCTCGCGGGCCCGCTCCTCCTCGCCTTCCATCTCGCCTGGGACCGCCCGGGCCTCGCCGAGCGCGTCCCGCCCGCCGCCGACGAGCGCCCGGCGCGCGCGCCGCCCGACGCGAGCGCCAGCCCACGAGGACCGCCGCAGGCCTGATCGACCGCGAACCCGCATCGATCACTGAGCCTTTCGGATCCTCGACCCATGCCCGTCTCCTCCGCCCCGGCCCCGGGGCGCGCCCGCCTGCGCGATGCCGTGCATCGCGCGGTGTGGCGCTGGCACTTCTATGCCGGCCTCCTCTGCCTGCCGTTCCTGGTCCTCCTGTCGGCGACCGGCTCAGTCTACTTGTTCAAGGACGAGATCAACCGCACGCTGTTCGCCCACCGCACCCTCGTGCCGGTGCGCGCGACGGCGCCTCTGTCGCCGGAGCAATTGATCTTCATCGCCGCCGACGCGGTGCCGGACGCCCAGCCGACGACCTATGCCGGCCCGGAGGCACCCGACCGCACGGCGATCGTCACCATGGCGGGCCCTAGGGCCAAAACCCTCGTCTACCTCGACCCTTACGACGGCGCCGTCCTCGACCGGGTCGGGCGCAGCGAGGAGGCGATGATGGTGGTGCGCCGGCTGCACAGCCTCGCCTATTTCGGGCCGGTAGCGAACGGCCTGATCGAGGTCGTGGCCGGCTTCACGCTGATCCTGGTGCTCAGCGGGATCTACCTGTGGTGGCCGCGCGGCCAGAAGGGCGGAGTCGTCTCGGTGCGCGGCACGCCGGCGCGGCGGGTGTGGTGGCGCGACCTGCACGCCGTCACCGGCTTCGTCGCCGGGGCCGGCCTGTTCTTCCTCGCCGCCACCGGCCTGCCGTGGTCGATCCTGTGGGGCGACCAGATCCGGGCGGTGTCGAACCGCGCCGGGCTCGGCCAGCCGGACGCGCTCTGGGCCGGGGTGCCGGTCTCGACGGTGCCGATGGGTGCCGTGCTCGACCAGACCGGCTGGACGCTCGAGGCCGCGCCGCTGCCGCTCTCCGCAAGCCGCGACGGCGTGCCGATCGGTATCGACCGGGCGGCCGAGATCCTGACCGGTCTCGGCATGCCGGCGGGCTACGAGCTGGCGCTGCCGCAGGGGCCGACCGGCGTCTACGCGGCCGCCGCCTATCCGCGCGACGTCACCCGCCAGCGGATGATCTCCCTCGACCAGTATAGCGGCCGGCCGCTGGTGAACGTGCGGTTTGCCGATATCGGGATCGTCGGGCGCGGGATCCAGTACGGGATCGGGCTGCACAAGGGCGAGGTCGCCGGGCGGCTCAACCAGTTGCTGATGCTGGCCTTCTGCCTCGCCACGATCCTGCTCGCCGTCACCGCCGCGGTGATGTGGTGGAAGCGCCGCCCCGCGGGCCGCCTCGGCGTGCCGGCCTGGCCCGACGACCGCCGCGCAATCGGCGCCGTCACCGGCCTCGTCGCGGCGATGGGGATCCTCTTCCCCCTCACCGGGTTGGCGATCCTGGCGATGATCGCCCTCGACGCCGCGTGGCTCGGCCTGCGGCGCGGCCTGCGCCGGCCGGCGACGGCCTGACGCGAACCCCTCACGCGAATCCTGGCCGGCGCTCGCGCGCCGCCTCTCCCGCTTCTACGACGAGACGTCCGATGCCGCCCCTCCCCGGTTCCGGCCTGCGCCCGCGCGCGCTCGCCCTCCTCCTCACACCTCTCCTCGCCCTCGCGCCCGGCGCCGCCCCGGCGCAGGAAACCATCGCCCTCGACGAGATCTCGGTCGCCGGGGCGAGCCCAGCCGGTCCCGCCTTCGGCGTCGCCGCCCCGCCGGGCTCGGCCCCGAGCGTGATCGAGCGCCCGGTCGGCGAGATCGTCACGGGAATCGGCCGCCAGGACGTGATCGCCAACCGCCCGGCGACCAGCGTCGGCCAGGTGCTCGTCAACAGTCCCGGCGTCAGCGTGCGCCAGGGCAACGGGCCGCGCGACGTGGTGGTGTCGATCCGCGGCAACAACGCCCGCTCGACCGGCGTCATCAAGAACATGGTGGTGCTGGAGGACGGCTTCGTCGTCACGCAAGCTGACGGCGCCTCGCGCTTCGACCTCACCGATCCGCGGGCCTATTCGCGCATCGACGTCTTCCGCGGGCCGCAATCCCCCCTGTTCGGCAACTATGCCACCGGCGGGGCGATCGCCTTCCGCACCCGCACCGGCCGCGAGATCGGTGGCTACGAGATCGGCACCGACGCCGGCAGCTTCGGCTACCTGAATCATTACTTCACGGTGGGCGGGGTCAGCGGGCCCTACGAGGTCAGCCTGTTCGCCAGCGATTTCCGCCTCAACGGCTTCCAGGACCATGCCAGCGCCAACACCCAGACCGTCAACCTGCTGGCGAGCTACACCCCGACACCGGACAACCGCTTCACCCTGAAGGTCATCAACAACCTCGTCGACGTCGACCTGCCCGCCCGCTCGTCGCTGGCGCAGTACCGGATCAACCCCTACCAGCGCGGCTGCGCCAGCGCCGCGACGGCGGCTGTCGGCTGCACCACCTTCAACCTGTTCCGCAACGGCGCCTTCGGCGCCACCGTGCCGGTGACGGCGGACGAGGGCGCCTTCGGTCGCAACGACCGGCGCACGCTCATCGCCGGGCGCTGGGAGCACGACATCGACGCCAACACGACCTGGCGCACCCAGGTCGGCTTCGACGAGCGCAACTTCGACCAGCCGTTCTACACCACCTCCTCGCGCGGCAGCTATCCGTCCTACAATGTCCTCTCGGACATCACGCACCGCACGCAAGCCTTCGGCCTGCCGGTCGTCGGCTACGCGGCGCTCTCCTACAGCGCCATCGACAACCATATCGCGCTCTACAACCGCGCGCCCTATGGCGGCCCGCGGCTCGGCGCGCTCGTGAGCAACCAGGAGGCGCTGCAGTCGAATCTCGGCGGCCGGGCCCGGGCCGAGATCGCGCTCTCCGAGCAATGGACCGGTGTCGTCGGCGTCTCGGCCGAGAATACCTGGCTGACAGGGCGCACCCTCACCTACGGCTACTCGGCCGGGGGCACGAGCCAGGCCCTGGCCCGGATCGACCGCAGCTTCCTCAACGTGGCGCCGGAATTGGCGCTGGTCTACCGGCCCGACGACTCTCTCGCGTTCCGCGGCCGCGTCGCCACCGGCTACGCGACGCCTGCGGCGAACGTGCTGTTCGTGACCCCGGCCGGCGTGCCGGGCAACAACACCGATCTGCGCACCCAGACCAATCTCGGCTTCGACCTCGGCGCCGACTGGTCGCCCCTGCCGGACCTGCGCCTGAGCCTGACCGGCTTCTACGAGTTCTTCCGCAACGAGTTCGTCACCCAGTCGCCGGGGGCTGGCCTGCTCAGCTACACCTTCAACGCCCCGGCCTCGGAGCATCGCGGCATCGAGGCGGGCGCCGAATGGGCATTCTCGCCCGGCTGGCGCGCCTTCGCGGCCTACGGCCTCAACGACCAGTTCTACACCCGCTACGTCGAGCAATTGAGCGCCGGCAGCCTGACTGCGCGGTTCGACCGGGCGGGCCGCCTGATCCCGGGCGTGCCGGCCCACCAACTCCTCGCCCGTATCGGCTACGACCAGCCGACGGGACCGTTCAAGGGGCTCGGCGCCTTCGTCGAGGCGGTCTACCAGGACGGGTTCTTCCTCGACAACGCCAACCTGCTGCGGGCGCCGGGCTACGCGATCCTCAACGCCAACATCCACTACGACACCGACCTCGTCGGAGCCTACGCCAAGCGCCTCAGCCTCTACGTCGAGGTGCGCAACCTGCTCAATGCGACTTACATCGCCTCGGCCCAGCCGCTGGCGAACTCGATCAGCGCCGTGACCGGGTTGCAGAACGGCGCCGGCGTGCTCGCCACCACCACCGGGTCGATCTTCGCAGGCGCGCCGCGCAGTGTCGTCGGGGGGATGAAGCTGGCGTTCTGAAGGGCGCAACCAGCCCAATGGCGTGCGGGCGTCCGCCGCGACCCGCGCGCCGCGAATGCTTCGCATGATCGCCTAGAGCACTTCACGATCGCGCTGCAATCGCGAAGCCATCTAGGTCTTTGATTTTGCCGCATTTTCTTCGCCCAACCGACAGCCACTTGGTCGGAAAATGCTCTAGTATTTCGATACTCGTTTTCATCATTTACGAATGAAGCAACACTATCGATTTCACGCCCCCGTACCAAGGCAATCGTCATGCTTCACTTAAAGATCAGACCAGCATCGAGAATCAAAAACATGGTTGCCGTATTGGCAATCGTGGGTCTTTCGTCTTCTCTGACACTGAGTGAGGCGTGCGCAGCGGGACCGATTCTCCAGCCCGGCTTCACGATCGGAGGGGTCGCCGCGCCTGCCTTGAGCGCCGAGTGGTGGAAATGGGCGATGGCGGTCCCGAGCGCACGCAGCCCGGTCGCCGACCGCGACGGGGCGCAGTGCGCGGACCGCCAGAGCGGCGATGCGTGGTTCCTTGCTGGCGGCTTCGGCAGCGCGAAGATCACGCGCACCTGCCGCATTCCTGCCGGGAAGCACCTGTTCTTCCCGCTCATCAACATGGCCTATTGGCGGCCGGCAAACTCACCGTTGCTGACCTGCGACGTTGCACGCAAAGCGGCCGCGCTCAACAACGAGCACGCCGTCGATCTCTTCCTGGAACTCGACGGCACATCGTTCGACGATCTCGCCCGGTATCGAGCGGCGACGAAGGAATGCTTCAACCTCTTCGCCAACGCCTCACCTCAGAGCGGTGTCTACGACGCATTCCCGACAGCGAGCGATGGCTTCTGGATCGCCCTCGCCCCGCTTAAGCCCGGGCTCCACGTGCTCAAGTTCGGCGGACGCTACAATCGCGCCTCCGGAGCCTACGGGCGGATGCTGCAGGACATCGAGTATCGCCTGATCGTCGAGTAGGACCGGCGTCCGCGCATTCGGACCGCTGCCCCGTGGCCACGCCGCACCGCCGGCAGCGTGGCCATCCCACCATGGCAGCACTGCACACATCGCGCAAATTAACGATTGACACCCGCCCGTTTATGCGATCTTCAAGCACTAACAGATGGATATGCGCGCAACTCACTGCGCGATCCGCGCAAGGGAGGGCCGCATGGCGGGGCTGCGGATGGGAGAGGTCCGGATCAAGCGCGCGATCGAGCGCGTGCCGGGTGGGATGATGGTGGTGCCGCTGCTGGTCGGCGCGGTGATCGCGACCCTGTTCCCGGCGACCCCGAAGGTGTTCGGCTCGTTCACCGGCGCCCTGTTCACCGGCGCGCTGCCGATCCTGGCGGTGTTCTACGTCTGCATGGGCGCGAGCATCGACTTCCGGGCGACGCCCTACATCGTCAAGAAGGGCGGCACGCTGCTCGTCGTGAAGGTCGGGATCGCGATGATCCTCGGGGTGATCTTCGGCCGCCTGCTCGGCGAGGCGCCGATCGCCGGCGGGTTGTTCGCCGGCCTCTCGACCCTGGCGATCGTCGCGGCCATGAACGACACCAATGGCGGCCTCTACATGGCGCTGATGGGCCAGTATGGTCGGCCGCGGGACGTCGGTGCCTACACGCTCATGTGCCTCGAATCCGGGCCCTTCCTCACCATGGTGACGCTCGGCGTCGCCGGCCTGTCGGCGTTTCCGTGGCAGACGATGGTCGGCAGCATCCTGCCGCTCCTCGTCGGCATGATCCTCGGCAATCTCGACCGCGAGATGCGCGACTTCCTCGGCCGCGCCGTGCCGGTGATGATCCCGTTCTTCGCCTTCGCGCTGGGCACCGGGCTCGACCTGACCAAGATCTGGCAGGCGGGGCTGCTCGGCCTCGGGCTCGGCGTCGCGGTGGTGGTCGTGACCGGCATCCCGCTCTTCTTCGCCGACCGGTTCACGGGCGGCACCGGGGTGGCGGGCGTCGCCGCCTCCTCGACCGCCGGCAACGCCGCCGCGGTCCCGGCCATCATCGCCGCCGCCAACCCGGCCTATGCCGATGCCGCCGCCCCCGCGACGGTGCTGGTCGCCGCGACTGTAGTGGTCACCGCCATCCTCACCCCGCTCGCCACCGCCTGGACCGCCCGGCATTTCGGCGAGCGCCCGGAGGAGGCCGCGCCGGTCCCCTCCCCGCGCGTGGCGGAGCGGGCGTGACCGTGGCGCGAAGCTGGCTCATCCTCGCCGACGACCTCACGGGGGCCGCCGATTGCGCCATCGCCTTCGCCCGGCGCGGCCGCTCGGCCTGCGTGCAATGGGGCGCGGCGGGATCCGGAGCGCGGGAATCCGGGGCTGACGAGGACGTCGTCTCGCACGATGCCGACAGCCGCCAGCTCGGCCCGGAGGCGGCCGCCGCGCGCCACGCCGCCCTCGTCGACCGGCTGCACCGGCCTGGGCGGTCGGTGTTCAAGAAGATCGACTCGACCCTGCGCGGGCAGCCCGCGGCGGAACTGGCCGCCACCCTCGCGGCCCTGCGCCGGCGCGGCGGCGCCTTCGGGATCCTGGCGCCGGCCTTCCCGGCGACCGGCCGCACCACGGTGGCGGGCCGGATCCGGGTCGAGGGCCGGCCGCTGGAGGAGACCGAGCTCTGGCGCCGGGACCACACCTACGCGACCGGTGCGCTCTCCGGGATGCTGGAGGAAGCCGGGCTGGCGGGCGCGACGATCGCGCTTACGACCGTGCGGGCCGGCGGCGACCATCTCCGCGCGGCTCTGGTCGCGGCGGCGCGGGCGGGCGCGGTCGCGGTACCCGATGCCGAGACCGACGACGACCTCGCGCGGATCGCCGAGGCCGGCCTCGCGCTCGACGCGCAGGAGAAGCTGGTCTGGATCGGCAGCGCCGGCCTCGCCCACGCGCTCGCCGCTCAGGAAGCCGGGCCCTCCGCCCCGGCGCCGGAGATCGCGGCCGGCCCCGGCGGCACCCTCGTGGTGGTCGGAAGCCTCGCCGCCGCCTCCCGCGCCGCCGCGCGCCGGCTCGCCGACGAGACCCGCCACGTCCCCGTCGCGCCGGACCTGCTGCTCGGGACGGACGAGGCCGCGCGGGCCCGCTGCCGCGCCGCGGTGGCGGCGGGATTGAGCGCCGGGGAGGACGTACTGGTCGAGGTCGCGATGGGTGCGGCGCCCGACCTCGCCCTCGGTTCCCGCCTCGCCGACGCCCTCGGCGCGTGGCTCGCCCCCGTCGCAGCCCATCTCGGGGCGCTCGTGGCGACCGGCGGCGAGACCGCGGCGGCGTTGCTCGCGCATCTAGGTGTCGACGGATTGCGGCTGATCGACGAGATCGAGCCCGGCGTGTCCCTCGGCCTGACGCGCGGCGCGCTCACTGTGCCGATCGTCACCAAGGCCGGCGCCTTCGGCAACGAAGACACGCTCCTGCGCGCCGTTCATCACCTCCGGGCCATCAGACACCAGGGACCCTCGACATGAGCCGACCGACCGTCGCGATCACCATGGGCGATGCCTCCGGCATCGGCCCTGAGATCATCATGAAGGCGCTGGCCCTCCCGGAGGTCGCGGCGCTGTGCCGGCCGCTGGTCGTCGGCGACGCCGGGCGCCTGCGCGAGGCGGGCCGCATCGTCGGCTCGGCCCTCGAAGTCCAGGCGCTCGCCTCGCCCGAGGAGGCGTCCGACTCCCCCGGCACCGTCGCGTGCATCGATCTCGGGCTGATCCCGCCGGGCCATCCCTTCGGCAAGGTCTCGCCGATCTCCGGCGAGGCGGCGTTCCGCTTCATCGAGCGGGCGGTCCGGATCGTCCAGGCCGGCCAGGCCGCCGCGATCTGCACCGCGCCCCTGAGCAAGGAGGCGCTGCACGCCGCCGGGCACAAGTATCCGGGCCATACCGAGCTCCTCGCCGCGCTGACCGGCACGCCGGAAGTCTCGATGATGCTGGTCTCGCCCAAGCTTCGGGTGATCCACGTCACGACCCATATCGGGCTGATCGACGCCATCGCGCGGATCGAGCCGGGCCTCGTCGAGCGGGTGATCGCACGGGGGCACGACACCCTGGTCAAGGCGGGCATCGCGAATCCGCGGATCGGCGTCTGCGCCATCAACCCCCATGCCGGCGAGAACGGGTTGTTCGGCCGCGGCGAGGAGGCCGAGAAGATCACGCCGGCCGTCGAGGCCTGCCGGGCGAAGGGCTGGCGGGTCGAGGGGCCGCTGCCCGCCGACACGCTGTTCTTCCTCGCGGGACGGGGCGACTACGACATCGTGGTGGCGATGTACCACGACCAGGGCCACGGCCCGATCAAGGTGCTGGGGCTGGAGGCGGGGGTGAACATCACCGTCGGGCTGCCGGTGATCCGCACCTCGGTCGATCACGGCACCGCCTTCGACATCGCCGGCACGGGCGTCGCCGATGCGGGCTCGCTGGTCGAGGCCCTGCGCCAGGCGGTCGACCTCGCGCCGCGCCGGGCGGTCTGAGACCCGTGACCCGCGGCCGGCACCGCCACCCGCTGCTGCTGGAGGCGCTCCAGGCCGGCGAGGTCGTGGTCGAGGAGTTGGCGGAGCGCTTCCGCGTCTCCGCCTCGACGATCCGGCGCGATCTGCAGCGGCTCGCGACGGAGAACGCCATCCGGCGCACCTATGGCGGCGCCGTGATCGCCCACCCGCTGCCCGAGACCAGCCTGCCGGAGCGCGAGACACAGGCCCGGCCCGAGAAGGCCGCCATCGCCCGGGCCGCCCTGGCGCTGCTTGCCGACGACGACATCCTGGTCCTCGACGGCGGCTCGACGGTGGCCGCCTTCGGGGCGGGCCTGACCGGGCGGCGCCACGCGGTCATCACCAACAACCTGCCGCTGGTGAGCGCGCTCGCCGGCGCGCCGGGCCTGACCCTGACGGTGCTCGGCGGCGCGGTGCGGCCGGGCAGCATGAGCACGATGGGCCCGCTCGCCGAGGCCTCGCTGCGCCGTCTCACCGCCGACAAGGCGGTGGTGAGCGGCGACGGTTTCGTCGCCGGCCGCGGCCTGTGCGAGGCGGCGATCGAGCAGGTCGCCCTCAAGTCGTTGATGATGGAGCAGGCGGCCGAGATCGTGGTGCTGATGGATTCCTCCAAGCTCGGCCGCGCGACGCAAGGGGCCTGGGCACCCCTGCCGCGCCGCTGGACCCTGGTGACCGATGCCGGGGCGACGCCGGCGCAATGTGCAGAAGCCGAGGCGGTGGGCGCGCGGGTGGTGCGGGCGGCGGGGTGAACCCCGCTCAGGCCGCCCTCACCGTCGCCAGGAACCGCGCCACCTCCGCCGACAGGTGCTCGGACTGGCGCGACATCTCGGAGGCCGCGCCGAGCACCTCGGCGGCGGCCGCCCCGGTCTCGCCGGCGGATTCGGCCAGCGTCGCGATGGTGCCGGTGACCGCGCCGGTGCCGGCCGCCGCCTCGGCGACGTTGCGGACGATCTCCTGGGTCGCGGCGCCCTGCTCCTCGACCGCGGCGGCGATCGAGCTCGCGACGCCGTCGATCTCTCGGATGCGCCGGCCAATGCCGTCGATCGCCGCCGCGGCCTGGCCGGTCGAGGCCTGGATGCGGCCGATCTGGCCGGTGATCTCCTCGGTCGCCCGGGCCGTCTGGCCGGCGAGCTGCTTGACCTCCGCCGCCACCACGGCGAAACCCCGCCCCGCTTCGCCGGCCCGCGCCGCCTCGATCGTCGCGTTGAGCGCGAGCAGGTTGGTCTGACTGGCGATCGACGAGATCAGGGCCACCACGTCGCCGACCTTGGCGGCGGCCTCGGCCAAGTCCTGCACCAGCGCGACCGTCTCGCCGGCCTCGGAGACGGCGACCCGCGCCAGCTCGGCCGAGCCGGAGACCTGCCGGCCGATCTCCTGGACCGACGAGCCCAGCTCCTCGGCAGCGGCAGCCACCACGGTGACGTTGGCGGCCGCCTCGCTCGCCGCGCCCGCGACGGCACCCGACTGGCCGGCGGCTTGCGCGGCGCTGCCGCTGAGCGAGCGGGCGGTGGCTTCGAGCTCGGTCGCCGCCGCCGAGACGCCGCCGACGATGCTGCCGACCGCCGCCTCGAAGGTATCGGCCATCTGGCGCATGCCGGCCTTGCGCTGTGCCTCCGCCGAGGCGCGGGCGAGCGCAGTCTCTTCCTCCAGGGCGCGGCTGCGGATCAGGTTGTCGCGAAACACCACCAGCGAGCCGGCGAGCGCGCCGATCTCGTCGCGGCGCCCCTGTCCCGGGATCGCCACCCCGGTCTCGCCGCCGGCGAGCCGCTGGGTCGCGGCTGTGATCGCCCGCAGCGGCCCGGCGACGCCGCGGCGCACCAGCACCATCGCGCCGCCGGCGACGAGGAGCGCGAGCGCCGTGAGCGCCAGCATGTTGCGGTTGGCCGCGGCGTAGGTCTCCTCGATCAGGGCGCCGCTCGCCTTCGAGCCGGCGCCGTTCAGCGCCACCAGCTTCTCCCAGGCGCCCATGATGGCGATGATGCCGTTCGACATCGTGGTGTTGTAGATCCGTTGCCCGCCCGGGATGTCGCCGGCGGTCGCCTTGGCGACGGCCTGGCGCTGCTGCTCGGCGTAGTCGGCGACGTGGCGGCGGAATTCCTTGTAGAGATCGCGCTCGGCCGGCGAGAGCGGCAGCGCCTCGAAGCGGGCATACTGCGCCTCCATGATCGCGTCGCGCTTGGCGATCTGCCCAGCGACCTCGGCGCGCAGCTCCGGCGTGTCGGCGGTGATCAGCCGCGATCCGTTCACGCGCTGGCGCATGATGTTGATGCCGATCCAGCCGAGCGTGTCGGTCGCCGGCACCCGGACGTCGCGCAGGTCCGCAGCGGCCGTGTTGACCCGGCGCAGCTCGGCCAGCGACAGCCCGCTCGTCGCTCCGATCAGGAGGACCAGGGCAGCGAGGCACAGCCCCAGCTTCGCCGCGATCGACACCCCGTTACGCATGATGCTGCCGTCCCGACATCTGACAATCGAACGACGCCATTCTCCCCGACGAACGGTTAAGCTTTCTTGAGCGACGATCGTCTGAATTCGATACGTTCCGCAGCGTCATCAAAGCGTCATCGTGGCGACGCCGCCGCCTCGACCCGGCCTTTCGTCACGCGCCCGGCAATCGAAATCGGCTCTATACGAAGGAATGCGCCGCCTATGGTGAGCAGGAAGCGGTCGACGCTCGCGCGCACTCACCCTGCATCACCAGACCGGCGCAAGATGATGCGCCGGCCCGCCTTCCCTTGGGCCGCGGAACGGATCGGCGAAAAGGTGGGTGCTGTTCGCCTTTCACGTCGGAGCGGGGGCTCCTGCATCGTCCCGTGGCCGCGGAAGGCGTCACGCCGCCAGTTCGTCCTTCACGAACCGCCCGTCGATCATGATCGCCCGCATGTGCCGGCCCTGGCCGGTGAGGAGCGAGAGGTCGGCGAGCGGGTCGCCGTCGACCACGATCAGGTCGGCGAAGGCGCCCGGGGCCACCACGCCGGCCTTGCCCTCCAGGCGTACGACCTTGGCGGCGTTGATCGTGGCCGAGCGGATCACCTCGATCGCCGGCAGGCAGCGGCCGCGGATCACGAACTCCTCCGACTGGTGGCGGTGCATCTCGCCCAGAAGATCGGTGCCGTAGGCCATCATCACGCCCGCCTCCCGCAGGGTCTCGAGGGCGGCGAGCCCCGCCTCGCGCACGTCCTCGATCTTGGCGACCGAGGCGGGCGGCAAGCCTAAGGACGCGCCCTCCTTGGCAAGTGCGTCGAAGGTGACGTTGGTCGGCACCACGTAGGCGCCCTTCTCGCGGATCAGCCGCGCGGTCTCAGGGGTCACGAGGTTGCCGTGCTCGACCGAGATCACCCCGTTCTCGACCGCCCGGCGGATCGCCGCGTCGGTGTAGAGATGGGCGGCGATGTAGGTCTGGGCGTTGTTCGCCTCCTCGACGATCGCCCGCAGCTCCTCGACCGAGTAGCCGAAGAACGCGATCGGGTCGGTCGGCGAGGACACGCCGCCATTGGCCATGATCTTGATGAAGTCGGCCCCGGCCTTGATCTCCTCGCGCGCCACGCGGCGCACGGCATCGACGCCGTCGCAGACCCGGCCGAGCGCCCCGAGCTTGGTGCCGTAATGGCTCACGTCCCTCGCGTGGTAGCGGCCGCGGTAATCGGTGTGGCCGCCGGTCTGCGACAGGGCCTTGCCGCAGATGACGAGGCGCGGGCCGTCGATCAGGCCTTCACGCACCGCCATGACCAGCCCGTGATCGGCGCCGCCGAGGTCGCGCACGGTGGTGAAGCCGCGCATCAGCATCCCGCGCATGATCTTGGCGGTGCGCAACGCCACCAGGGAATCCGGCAGCTCGGCATTGGCGCCGAGGTCGGGAATCGTCGCGATGACGTGGACGTGGCAGTCGATCAGGCCCGGCATCAGCGTGCGGCCCTTGAGATCGATCACCCGGGCCGAGGACGCGGTGAGCGGACGGTCCGAGACCTCCCGGATTGTGCCGCCCTCGACCAGCACGTCGTGGCCGTCGAGCGCGGTGTCGTGGGTGCCGTCGAGGATGCGGGCGTTGCGGAACAGGACGAGGTCGGCGCTCATGCGGGCGGTCCCTTGCAGGGTCGGGTGGCGCCCGGATCGCCGGGCAGGCGGGGCGTTCCGCGGCACACTGGACAGCGATAAAAAAACAGGCAAGCTTGTTTTTTTATCAGGCGATGCATCCCGGAGGATCAGTGACGCGGACCGAACGCCAGCGTCGGGCGCAGAACCCCGCGACCCGCTTGTGGCCGGTGCGCGCGACGACCGAAGCGCATCAGGAGACCTGCGGGCGACGCCGCCTTCGCCGGACCGCGCCGTCGCGAGGCCCTGGCGCGACGGCTCGTGAGCTTGGCACCCGTCTTGCCAACCCCTCGCTCGCCGCCCGGGCGGCGACCCACCCTGCAGACCGGGCGGACCTTGCCAAACGGATGCAGACCTGTCCTACGAATAGGTCAGCTGCCGTCACCTCGAAGCCGTGAGCCGCATGCCCGCCGCCACCCTCGCCCCCGCCGGGCTCTCCCCGGCAGGACTCTCCCCTTCAGGTCCTGGCCTCCCGGCCCGGCTCGGCCGCCTCGCCGTCCTGGCGGCGGTCGTCCTGGCCTACGCGATCGTGTTCGCGCCGATCGCGATGGTGATCGTCACCTCGTTCTTCGACCAAGAGATCGTCAGCTTCCCGCCCGACGGCCTCACCTGGCGCTGGTACCTCAACGCCTGGGCGCAGCGCGACTTCGCCCGCGGCTTCCTCACCTCGCTCCAGATCGCGCTCGCCGCCACCGCGATCGGCGTGCCGCTCGGCACCGCCGCGGCGCTGGCGCTGGTGCGGGCGAAGATCCCGGGGCGCGGGTTCATCAACACCTTCCTGCTCGCCCCGCTGGCGGTGCCGGCGATCGTCGCGGGCTCGGCCCTCTACATGTTCTATCTCCGGGCCGAGGACTGGCTCGACATGGACATCAAGGCGACGCTCGGCGGCCTCGTCGCCGCCAACGTGCTGATCACCATCCCCTGGACGGTGCGCCTCGTCACCGCGAGTCTCGCCGGGCTCGACCGCGCGGCGGAGGAGGCGGCGGCCAATCTCGGCGCGACGCCGCTCACGGTCTTCCGCCGCATCACCCTGCCAATGCTGCGGCCCGGCATCGTGGCCGCCGCCCTGTTCTCCTTCGTGGCGAGCTTCGAGAACCTCGAACTCAACCTCCTCCTCGTCGGCCCGGGGCGCACCACGCTGCCGGTCGCCATGCTGAGCTACCTGGAATTCCGAATGGACCCGACCCTGGCCGCCGTCGCGACCGCGCAGATCCTGATGGTGACGATCCTGATGCTGGTCACCGACCGCTTCGTGAAGCTGTCGCGGATCGTCTGATGGGCACCCTCCAGCTCGACGGCGTCACCAAGCGCTACGGCGAGGCGACCGCGGTCGCCGGCGTCGACCTCGACATCCGCCAGGGCGAGCTCGTGGCGCTGCTCGGCCCCTCCGGCTGCGGCAAGACCACGACGCTCCGGATGGTCGCGGGCTTCATCGAGCCGACGGCCGGCCGGGTCTTGATCGGCGGGAGCGACGTGACGCGGCTGCCGCCGCACGCCCGCGACACCGGCATGGTGTTCCAGTCCTACGCGCTCTTTCCGCACATGAGCGTCGCCGACAATGTCGGCTTCGGGCTCGAGATGCGGAAGGTGGGGCGCTCTGAGCGGGACCGGCGCATCGCCGAGGCCCTGCGGCTGGTGCGCCTCGACGCCCTCGCCGACCGTCTGCCGCGCCAGCTCTCCGGCGGGCAGCAGCAGCGCGTGGCGCTCGCCCGCGCGCTGGTGGTGAGCCCGGCGGTGTTCCTCCTCGACGAGCCCCTGTCGAACCTCGACGCCAAGCTGCGCTCCGAGGTCGGGCTCGAGATCCGCGAACTGCAGACGCGGCTCGGCCTCACCACCCTGATGGTCACCCACGACCAGGACGAGGCCCTCGCCATGGCCGACCGGCTGGTGGTGATGGAGCACGGCCGCGTGCTCCAGGTCGGCAGCGCGGAGGACCTCTACGAGCGCCCGGCCGACAGTTTCGTCGCCGGCTTCGTCGGGCGCTGCAACCTGCTCGAGGGCGCGCGCGAGGGGATCGGCGTGTTCCGGCTGGCGAGCGGCAGCGCCGTGCCGTGCGCGCCCGACGCGACCGCCGCGAACGGCCTGCTGGCGATCCGGCCCGAGCGGATCACGGTCGCTCCCGATGCCGCCGGCACCGGGCGGTTGCGGGCCGTGACCTATCTCGGCGCCCGCACCGAGTACCATCTCGATCTCGCCGGCGAGGCGATCGTGGCGGTGAGCCCGACGCCGCTTCCCGACGATCCCCGCCGGCGCCTGAGCGCCGGCGACCCCGTCCGCATCACCTGGACCCCCGACGCGGCCCGCGTCATCCCCCGTACGGAGAGCCCTGCCCGATGATCACCCGTCGCTCCCTGATCGCCAGCAGCGCCGCCTTCGGCCTCGCCGGCACGCTTCCCGCCCGGGCCGAGGCCGCCCCGATCGTCGTCGGCACCTGGGGCGGCGATTACGGCGCGCTCCTGCAGCAGAACATCGACGTCCCGCTGATGAAGCCGCAGGGCATCGAGGTGTCGCAGGACATCGCCAACCAGGATCCGCGCCGCACCAAGCTGATCGCCGAGCGCACCAGCCGCCGCGCCAGCATGGACGTCGCCTGCATCAACGACATCGACAGCTACATGCTGAGCCAGCTCGGCGTGCTGGAGACCGTGCCGGCCGCCGAGGTGCCGCGGCTGTCGCAGGTGATCGACGTCTTCAAGAAGCCCCACTCGATCCCGCACATCTACTCGGCGCTGGTCGTGCTCTACAACCCGAGCAAGGTGACGACCCCGCCGACCCGCTACGCCGACATCTTCGACCCGAAATACAAGGGCCGGGTCGGCTTCTCGGACATCCTCTGGAACTTCAACATGGCCGGCGCCAATATCGGCGCCGGCGGGACGCCGACCGATTTCACCAAGGGCCAGGCGGCCCTGCGGGACCTGAAGAAGCTCTCCCCGAAGGTCTATCCCTCGAACGAGACGCTGGCTGCGGCCTTCAAGTCCGAGGAGGTGTGGATCTCGCTGATGTGGCTCGCCCGCGGCTTCATGTGGAAGCAGGCCGGCATTCCGGTCGCGATGGCGGCGCCGGAGGAGGGCGCGCTGCCGATCCTGTTCGAGGCCGGCGTGCCGAAGAACTCGCGCGCCAAGGACGGCGCCTTCAAGTACCTGAACGCCATGCTCGACCCGGGGGCGCAGGTCGCCTTCGCCCAGAAGATGGGCTACGTGCCGACCGTCAAGGACGCCAAGCTCCCGGAGGATCTGGCCAGGCAGATCAGCCTGACCGAGGCCCAGCAGGCCAAGCTTCGCCCGCTCGACTACGCCACGATGCAGGCGCAGCAGGCGGCGTTTACGGATTTCTGGAACAAGGAATTCAAGGGGTAGGGCTGTCGCACGGCTCATTCCCCGCGACAATCCTCTCACCCTCCGCGTCATTCCGGGGCTCGCCAAAGGCGAGAGCCCGGAATCCAGAACCGCAGGTGCTGACGAACAGGGCGGGACGCTATTCGCTTCTCCCTGAACCATCCGCGGTTCTGGATCCCGGGCTCCGCTTTCGCGGCCCCGGGATGACCCTGTGAGGTGGGGCAGTCGCATCGAACCTCACTGCGCCAGCAATCACAGAATTCCAGATCCGAAGGTCCGCCGTGTTCGCCCTCATCCTGCCGGCCGTTCTCGTCGTCGCCGCGCTCCTGGTCGGCCCGATGGTGCTGCTCGCGCGCATCTCGCTCAACCAGTACAGCGCGACGCAGCTGATGATCGAGGCGACGACGGCGCAGAACTATCTCGCCGCTGTGGCCGACCCGTACTATCGCGGCGTGATGGGCACGACGCTGGTGATGGCCTTCACCTGCACGGCGCTGACCCTGGCGCTCGGCTTCCCGGCGGCCTACCGGCTCGCCCGGATGGAGAGCCGGTGGAAGAGCCTCGTCACCGTACTGACCCTGATCCCGCTCCTCGTCGGCAACGTCGTGCGCGCCGCGGGCTGGCTCGGGCTCCTCGGCAATGACGGGCTCATCAACGCCACCCTGCGCGGCCTGCACATCACGGCGGCGCCGTTGCAGCTGATCTACACGCCCGGCGCGGTCGCCATCGGGACGATCGCGGTGGTGCTGCCCTACATGATCCTGACCCTGTCCTCGGTGATCGAGAGCATCCCGCGGGCGGTGGAGGAGGCGGCGGCCAATCTCGGCGCCAGCGGCTTCACGGTCTTTCGCCGGGTGGTGTGGCCGTTGGCGCTCCCCGGCACGGTGGCGGGCTGCGTCCTCGTCTTCATCCTGTGCATGAACACCTACGCGACCGCTGTGCTGCTCGGCGGCTCGCAGTTCAAGATGATGGCGCCCGCCGTCTACGACCAGTTCTCGCGGGGCATGAACTGGCCCTTCGGCGCGGCGCTGGCCTTCATCCTGCTCGCCGCGACCCTAGTGCTGACGGCGCTCGGCACCGCGCTTCTCGGCCGCCGCTACGCGCGCTAGGCCTAACAAGAACACGGGAGGACACCATGAGCGACGCCCCCATCCTCGCCGGCAACGAGCTCGCCGCCGAGCGGGCCAAGGCCGGCCAGCCGCCCCTCGTGCCCTCGACCTCCCGCGACCGCGGGATCGGGCCGCACAAGCGCCTGGTGCTGCGGGCCGCCACCGTCATCGACGGCACCGGCGCGCCGCCGATCGGCCCGACCGACATCGTGGTCGAGAACGGCCGCATCGTGCAGCTGAAGAAGGTGACGGGCAATCTCGCCAACACCGCCAACCGCCCGGCCCCCGGCGACCACGAGATCGATTGCCGCGGCAAATGGGTGACCCCCGGCTTCGTCGATTGCCACGCGCATGCGGGCGTCGCGTATCACGCCGCCAATGGCTGGGTGCCGCCGGTCGAGTACGTCTACAAGCTCTGGCTCGCCCACGGCGTGACGACGGTGCGCGAGATGGGCTCGTTCAACGGCCTCGACTGGATGCTCGACCAGAAGAAGCGCTCCGAGGCCAACGAGATCGCGGCGCCGCGGCTCTTGGCCTACAGCTACTTCCCGGCCGTCAACGACATGCTGAAGCTGATCCACACCCCGGACGAGGGACGAGCGTGGCTGCGCAAGCTCAAGGAACGCGGCGCCGACGGGGTGAAGTTCTTCGGGGCCCCGCCCGCCATCATGGAGGCGGCCCTCGACGAATGCCGCAAACTCGGCTTGAAGTCGGGCTGCCACCACGCCCAGATGGCGGTGACGCGGATGAACGCGCTCACCACCGCCGGCTGGGGCCTGACCAGCGCCGAGCACTATTACGGCCTGCCCGAGGCCCTGTTCGAGGACCGGGTGGTGCAGAACTTCCCGCTCGATTACGACTACAACGACGAGTATTTCCGCTTCTCGGTCTCCGGCCAGATGTTCCGCCAGGGCGCGGAGCCCGGATCGAGGAAATGGAACGAGACCCTGGAGCGGTTCCTGGAGCTCGGCTTCACCTTCGTGCCGACCTTCACGATCTACGACGCCAACCGCGACCTGATGCGGGCGCGCCAGGCCGACTGGCACAAGGAGTACACCTGGAAGTCGATGTGGGACTACTTCACCCCGCAGCGCGGCGGCCACGGCTCGTACTGGTATCGCTGGTCGACCCAGAACGAGATCGAGTGGAAGGAGAACTACCGGCTCTGGATGGCGTTCATCAACGAGTACAAGAACCGCGGCGGCCGGGTCTGCGCCGGTTCGGATTCGGGCTTCATCTACCAGATCTTCGGCTTCGGCTATATCCGCGAGCTGGAGCTGTTGCAGGAGGCCGGCTTCCACCCGCTGGAGGTGATGCGCGCCGCGACCTCGCAGGGCGCCGCCCTGTGTGGGCTCGAGGACGAGATCGGCACCGTCGAGGTCGGCAAGCACGCCGATCTGCTCGTCCACGACCACAACCCGCTGACCGATTTCAAGCTGCTCTACGGCACCGGGGCACTCCGCCTCGACGAGGCGACGAACGGCGCCACCTGGCACCGGGGCCTCAAGTACACGATCAAGGACGGGGTGATCTACGATACCGCCGAGCTGCTCGCAGACGTGCGCGCCCTCGTGAAGGCGACCTGGGACGAGGCGGTGCCGGCGCAATACGCGGCACCGCAGCAGGCGGCGCCGTGAGCGAGAGCCTCGATTTTGTCTTCCTCACCGGCTTCCTCGGCTCAGGCAAGACGACGCTCCTGCGGGACTATCTCGCCCTCCCGGAGGCAGCGGATACTGCCATCATCGTCAACGAGGCCGGCGAGATCGGCCTCGACGGGCTGATCCTACGCGAGAGCGGGGGTGACGTGCCGATGACGATGCTGGCGAATGGCTGCGTCTGCTGCCAGATGACGAGCGACCTTGCCCGCACGGTCGAGGCGCTGCTCGCCGCCGAGCGGCCGGAGGCCTCGGGGCCACTCCGAAGAATCGTGCTGGAGACGAGCGGTCTGTCGAAGCCCGGCCCGGTCCTGCGCCAGCTCGGAAGCCTCGCGGGTTTCCCGATGCGGGTCTCGGTGCTGGCCACCTACGACGCGCTGCGCGGGCCCGAAACCACCGCCTTCGAGGAGGCCGCGGCGCAATGGGCCGCCGCCCACCGCATCGTGCTCACCAAGCTCGACGCCGCGCCGCCCGACCGTCTTGCGCGGGCGAGAGCCGAGGTCGCGGGCCTGAACCCGCTCGCCGAGATCGTGGCCGATCCCGACCGTGCCGCCGCGGTGGCGGCCGCCTTCGCGCCCCTGCCCGGAGCCGGCCTCGATCCGGCCTTGATCCGGGCGGAGCCCGCCGGCGCCCATCCCCGCGTCGCGGTCTGGCTCGCCCGGCCGATCGTCCCCCTCCCCTACGACGACCTGGCCGCCTGGCTCGACAACCTCGCCGGCCGTCTCGGCGAGCGCTTGCTGCGCCTCAAGGGCCTGGTGCGGGTCGTCGAGTCGGACCGGCCCGTGCTGGTCGAGAGCGTCGGCACGCTGTTCTCGCGTCCCCGCCCCTTCGGCCGGCCGGCCGAGGACGCCGCGCCGTTCGTGGTGGTGATCGCCCGCGACCTGGCGGCGGGGGAACTGGAGGGCGTGGCGCCCGCCGGGCTGTTTCGCTTCGCCCCGCGGGTGCCAGGCAGGCCGTTCGCGCGCGCGGGGGCTGGGGTGCCGCGGGCGGAGGTGGTGCGGGGTTGAGGGGCTGAGCGACGAACTGGCAAAGACCGGTCGCTTGAACCAGCGCTCCTCACACGCTCCGAGTCATCCTGGGGCTCGCCGAAGGCGAGAGGCCGGGATCTAGGCACGCAGATGGTACAGGAGGAAGCGGAACGCAGCCCATTAAACGAAGAACCATCTATTCTCTATATTGTATAATCATTATGCACAACAAATACTTCTTAAATAAGACGATATGCGAATAAATACTTCTATTATAAACTGTTGAGATCAAATGAATAATTGAATGTTTGATGAAATTGACATAAATATCTGTCTTTACTACAACTATAATCAGCGGCCTGTATTGAGACAATTATCTTATAAATTGTAAGCGCCAGCGATCGACGGGCAGGTGACAGTTGGAACAGACGGTGCTAGCGTAACGTGATGAGGTGGGCTTGTCGCCCGCTGCGCGTGTCGTCGATGACCAAACCCCCTCGCAGCCGTTCAACCAGCCGCTACAAGACGGTTGGACGCACCTACGACGGCGTCGAGGTGCTGGCGCCCAAGACGCGCTCGAAGAGCTTCACGTCGGCCGAGGTCCGGCAAGCCATCGAGCGGGCGATGCAGGATATCGGCGTATCGTCCCCATCGACGGCACCGAGAAAGAAGGCGGCCAAGCCTGCCGGAACGCCGCTCGGGGAGACGGACAAGCTGCGCGTGCAGCGGCGCGAGGATGGTCGCTTCGAGGTCCGACGACCCGGCGCCAAGCGAGCGAGCGCGATCACGAACACTCAGCAGGAGGCCGTCGCCCGCGCCCGCGAGCTCGACCCCGGCAATGCGCCGATCGCCAAGCGCGTGCGTCGGTCCCCGGCCGGGAAGCGGAAGACGTGGCGCGAGACGTGAGCGGGCGGCCGGGCGCGCGGCGCCGGCCGAAGCCGAGCACCGCGCGCGACGTCTTCATCAATTGCCCGTTCGATGCCGACTACGCCGCGATCTTCAACGCCATCGTCTTCACGGTGGTCCGCTCCGGCTTTCGGGCGCGCTGCGCCCTCGAGACGGAGGACGCGGCGGTGAACCGGCTCGCGAAGATCATCAAGATCATCGGCGAGTGCCCGTTCGGCATCCACGATATCTCGCGGACCGAGCCGAGCGGCGACCCGCCGCTTCCGCGCTTCAACATGCCGCTCGAACTCGGCCTCTGGCTGGGCGCGCATCACCTCGGCCGCACGGATCAGGTCGGCAAGTGCTGCATCGTGTTCGACCGCGAGCAGTACCGCTACCAGCGGTTCATCTCCGACATCGGCGGGCAGGACATCCAGTGGCACGAGGGCCGCGTCCCGATGCTGATTTCGAAGCTCGCCAACTGGCTGCGACACCTGCCCGGAGGCACCCATGCCGGCGGCGGGCAGAGCATCCTGCGCGAATACGAGGCGTTCAGGATCATCCTGCCTCGACTGTGCCAGCAGAAGAACATGGAGCCGGACGAGCTTCAATTCGCCGACTTCAATCTCATGGCAACGGAGTACGTGGTGCGATTGAAGGAGGAGACGATCGCACCTGTGGCTATCGCTCCGCCCGCCGCATAGGCATCGTCGTTCCAGCCGTCGTCCCGCATCTGCAACGACGGCAGCCGCCGCGAGGGCTCAGGCGCTGGGAGGAATCCGCGCGATCACCTTGATCTCGAAGTCGAATCCCGCGAGCCAAGTCACGCCGACCGCCGTCCAGTTCGGGTAGGGCGCCGCTCCGATCGCTCGATCGCGCACCCGCATCACCGCGTCGAACTGCGCCGCCGGGTCGGTGTGGAAGGTCGTGACGTCGACGACGTCGTCGAAGGTGCAGCCCGCCGCGGCCAGCACCGCCGAGAGCCGCGCGAAGGCGAGCGCCACTTGCGCCTCGAAATCGGGCTCCGGCGAGCCGTCCTCGCGGCTCCCGACCTGCCCGGAGACGAACAGGAGGTCGCCGGAGCGGATCGCCGCCGAGTAGCGGTGCTTCTCGTAGAGGGACTGCCGGCCGGGCGGGAAGACGGCGTCGCGCTTGTTCTGAGCCTGGGCCATGGATCGCTTCCTCGATTCGAGATACGTGACGTATGTGAGAGAACATGGATACGCGCCGTATGTCAATTCACATACGTATCGTATGTCGAAACGGGTGGGGGTCGGGGTGGCCGGGCGACGCGCGCAGATGATGGAGGAGACGAAGGGCAAGCTGCTTCGGACGGCCAGGGCGGCCTTCGCCGAGAAGGGCTTCGCCGCCGCCTCGATGGACGAGCTGACCGGGGCGGCCGGGCTGACGCGGGGCGCGCTCTATCACCATTTCGGCGACAAGAAGGGCCTGCTCCAGGCGGTGATCGAGCAGATCGACGCCGAGATGGCAGCTCGCCTGCGCGCCATCGGCGAGCGGGCCTCCGATCCGTGGCGCGGCCTCCTCGACGAGTACCGGGCCTATATCGAGATGGCGCTGGAGCCGGAGATCCAGCGCATCCTGCTCCTCGACGGCCCGGCTTTCCTCGGCGATCCGTCGCTGTGGCCGAGCCAGAATGCCTGCCTCGCCGAGACCACGCGGCGCATCCGTGACCTTGTCGCCGCCGGGGCGATCCCCCCGGTGGACGCGGAGGCGGCCGCCCGCCTCCTCAACGGCGCCTCGCTGCACGCGGCGTTGTGGGTCGCGGCGTCGCGGGAGCCTGAGGCGACCTTGGCCAAGGCGCTCGAGGCGTTCGGGCGGCTGGCGGAGGGGTTGGCGCGGGCTTGAGCGCTCGTCGCCGGGTCCGTGGCAGTACCCTCCGCCTCATCTCACGGACAGACGAACACCCACGACCCTTTCCCGGACGACTGGAACGAAGTGGAAGGAGATCCGAGATCCAGCGCGAAACGTCGCGAAGCGTCTGCTTGCCTGCAACGGTGCAAGATTCAGAGCCGCTTCGCGGCGAGTCTTACAGCTGGATCCCGGATCTCCTTCCGCTGTCGCTCCAGTCGTCCGGGAAAGGGTGTGGGTTACGATGAAGCGTCGATGCGCCGAGACGTGCGGCCATCCGTGTTGGCTATCGAGCCCAACTTGACACCCGCCCCCGCACCCCCCACTCTCCCCGGCTCCCAGGGGGGCCTCGCGAGGAGGCTGAGATTCCGCCGGTCCGGCTCCGTCCGGGCGCCGCGGTGACCCTATGAACCTGATCCGGGTCATGCCGGCGTAGGGATGCGGGATCGGCGAGGGCTCCAAGGCCGTCACAGCCGTCTTTTCGCGCATGATCTCCGCCGGACTGGCCGTCGCCCGGGATGGGCGCGAGGTGGCCGTGATGTCGCAAGCGGAGATTGTCGGGGCGCTCCTCGACTTCATCGGACGCCCAGGCGCGACCGAGGCCGAGTTCGAGGCTCTGGCCCTGCGGGTCTTCGCCTACCAGTTCGCCCATAACGCGCCCTACCGGCGCTTCGCGCAACAGCGCGGGCGCACGCCGCTGACGGTGCGGCGCTGGCGCGACATCCCGGCGGTGCCGATCAAGGCATTCAAGGACCTGACCCTGAGCTGCTGCCCGCCCGACGAAGCGGAGCGGGTGTTCATGACGAGCGGCACGACCGGCAGCGGGCGCGGCCGCAGCTACCATCCGACGCTCCAAGTCTACGACGCCTCGATGCTCGCGGGCTTCGCCGCCCGGATCATGCGCGGGCGGGAGAAGATCCGGATGGGGATCCTGTTCCCGGACGAGGCGGCTTTGCCGAATTCCTCCCTCGCCCACTACCTGGCGCTGGCGAAGGACACCTTCGGCACGGAAGGCAGCGCGGTCTTCGTCGGTCCCGGCGGGCTCGACCTCGACGCGCTGCTGGCAATGCTGGCGCAGGCCGAATCCACGGGCGAGCCGGTCGCGCTCCTCGGCGCTACCTACGCCTTCGTGCCGGTGATGGACGCGCTCGACGAGCAGGGCCGCCGCTTCGCCCTGCCGGCGGGCAGCTTTCTCTTCGACACCGGCGGCTTCAAGGGCCAGTCGCGCGAGATCGAGCCGGACGCGTTCTACGACGGGCTCTCGCAGGCCTTCGGGGTCCCGCGGAGCGAGTGCCTCAACATGTACGGCATGACCGAGCTGAGCACCCAGTTCTACGACGACGGCAACGCGGTCTGTCCGCCGGTGAAGTCCGGCCCGCACTGGATCCGCAGCCGCGTCGTCGATCCGCTGACCGGCCAGGACCTGCCCGAGGGCGAGACCGGCGTGCTGGTCCACCACGACCTCGCCCATTTCAACTCGGTCTCGGCGATCCTGACCGAGGATGCCGGGGTGATCGCGCCGGGCGGCTTCCGGCTGCTCGGCCGGGTCGAGGGCTCCGCCTCGCGCGGCTGCTCGGTCGCGGTGGCCGAGTTCCTGGCCGCCGCGCAGGGATGAGCATTCTGGAGCAGGCCGGGCATCTGCCGGGCATCCCCGCCGAGAGGATCGGCCGGCGCATCGTCGAGCACCGCGCCTGGGGCGAGACCGTCGCGGTGGCCCTGCCGGACTTGAGTGAGGATCAGGCGAAGGCCCTGTGCGGGCATGTCCGCGCCCGCGCCCGCGACACCCTGCGGCGCATGGAGACGGCCCGGATCATCGCGGCGATCGACCGGGCGAGCGCCTGCCTCCTCGACCGCGCTCACCCGTTGCGCCGCAAGGCGGAGGCGCTGCTGCCTGTCGTCACCGGCTACGACCGCGAGACAGTGCGGCTCGGCCTGTCGAGCTATTTGAAGACTTTCCGGCGGCCGCAGCTCCTACGCTTCCTCGCCGAAGATTTTTCCAATCCGGGCGTGCTCGACGGGTTTCAGCCGGCGGTGAAGGGCGGGTTCGTGCGGGCGCGCGGGCCCGACCTGATGCTCCATGTCTGGGCCGGCAACGTCCCGGCCCTGCCGCTGTGGAGCCTCGTCTCGGGGCTCCTGGTCAAGGCCGGCAGCATCGGCAAGCTCGCCTCGGCCGAGCCGCTGACCGCGGGCTGGTTCGCGCATCTGATCGCGGAAGCGGATTCCGAGCTCGGCGAGTGCCTGGCGGTCACCTGGTGGAAGGGCGGGGCCGGCGGGACCGAAGCGGCGTTTCTCGGACAGGCCGATTGCGTCATGGCCTATGGCGGCAACGAGACCCTGACGGCCTTGCGCGCCAAGGTGCCGGTCACCACCCGGTTCCTGCCGCACGGCCACCGCATCGGCTTCGCGATGGTCGCCCGCGAGGCGCTCGACAGTCGCCGCGCCGGGCCGCTGGCACACCTCGCGGCCCAGGACATCGTCCGCTACGAACAGCAGGGCTGCTACGCGCCGCAGATGCTGTTCGTCGAGCGCGGTGCTCCGGTCGCGCCGGACGAGTTCGCCCGCCACCTCGCCCACGAGCTCGCCGCGCTCGCGAGCCGCCACCCGCGCCGACGCCTCGATCCGGGCGAGGCGGCGTCGATCGCGGCATGGCGCAGCACCCACGAGATGCGGGCCCTCGACGGGGGCGTGACGCTGCTGGGCGATTCCTCCGATCCGTGGAGCGTCGTCCTGCTCGATGCCGCCACGGGCTTGAACCCGTCCGGGCTCAACCGCAGCGTGGCCGTCGTGGCGGTGGAGGATCTCGCGGAGGTGCCGGCCCTGGTGGCGCCGCACCGCGCGTATCTCCAGAGCGCCGGGATCGCCGCCGCCCCGGCGCGGCTGTTCGCCCTCGCGGAGGATCTGGCGGCGGTCGGCGTCACCCGGATCACCGCCATCGGCCGCATGACCGCGCCGGAGGCCGGCTGGCACCATGACGGCCGCTTCAGCCTGCTCGACCTCGTCTCGATGACGGAGATCGAGGCCGGCGCCGAGGCGGCGGCGGAAGGCTTCGCGCCCTATGCCGACTGAGCCGTCTCTCGCCCTTGCCCTCGACGGCGTGCGCTACCGCTTCCCCGGCGATCCCATCGAGACCGTCGCAGGCGTCGACTGGGCGATCCCCCGCGGGGCGATCCACTGCCTGCTCGGGCGGAGCGGCTGCGGCAAGACCACCCTGCTCAAACTCGCCGCCGGGCTGCTGGCGCCGGATGCCGGCACGGTGCGGATCGACGGTCGGGCGGTGACCGGCCCTGCCCCGGGCGTCGGCTTCGTGTTCCAGGCCCCGACCCTGCTCGCCTGGCTCTCGGCCCTCGACAACGTGCTGCTGCCGGTCTCGCTCGCGCGCCGGCCCCGCGCCTCCGACCGCGAGGCTGCCCGCGACCTCCTGGCGGCCATGGGCCTCGGCGACCTCACGGAGCGCCGCCCCGCCGCCCTGTCGGGCGGGCAGCAGAGCCGGGTCGCGATGGCCCGGGCGCTGGTGACGCAGCCGGACCTGCTCCTCCTCGACGAGCCCTTCGCCGCCCTCGACGCGCTGACCCGCGAGGAGCTGCAGGACGATCTCCTGCGCCTCTGCGCCTCCCGCGGCACCGCGGCGCTCTTCGTCACCCACGACATCGCCGAGGCGGCGTATCTCGGCGACCGGGTCGGCGTGATGGCGGCCGGGCGCCTGGTGCACGAGGGCGCGGTGCCGCTGCCGCGGCCCCGGCCGCCGGGGATCCGCTACGAGCCCGCCTTCGGGGCGGTGTGCCGCGCGCTCCGCGCGATCATGGACGGCGCGCCCTCGAATAGCCCTGCCCCGGCGATCGGGCGGGCGGCGTGAGGACGCGGCTCGCCTCCGCGCTGCTGCTGGCGGCGTTGCTCGTCGCCTGGGAGGCGTGGTGCCGCTCCGGCGCGGTCTCGCCCCTCGTCCTGCCGGCACCCTCCGCGGTCGCCGAAACATTGTGGGGCGAGGTGGCGTCGGGCCGGCTCTGGCCGCACCTGCGCGTCACCGTGACGGAGATGGCGCTCGGCCTCCTCGCGGGAACGGTCCTCGGCCTCGGCGCTGGAATCCTGCTCGGCGAGTGGCCGGCGCTCCACCGGGTGCTGCGCCCCTACGTGCTGGCGAGCCAGCTGGTGCCGAAGCTGGCGCTCGGCCCGCTGCTCATCCTGTGGTTCGGCTTCGGCCTGACGCCGACCGTGGTCATCACCGCGCTGATCTGCTTCTTCCCGCTCTTCGAGAATACCCTCACGGGCCTGGCCCAGGTCGAGCCCGGCCAGCGCGAACTTTTTCGGATGCTCGGGGCGAGTCGTGCCCAGACCCTCCTGCGCCTCAAGCTGCCCACCGCCCTGCCGGTAATCCTCGCGGGCTTTCGCGTCGCCATCGTGCTCGCTTTGGTCGGGGCGGTGGTGGGCGAGTTCGTCGGCGGGCGCCAGGGCCTCGGCGCCTCGATCATCGCCGCCCAGAGCACGATGGATTCGAGCCTGATCGTCGCCCTCTTCGTGGTGATCACCGCCCTCGGGATGGCCGTCTACGAGGCTGCCCGGGGGCTCGAGTTCCTGATCCTGCGCCGCTACGCCAGAGGTTGACCCACCATGCGCGCGTTACGCTTCCTGATTCTCCTGGCCGTCACCTGGCTCGGCTCCCCGGCCCTGGCGCAAAACCTCGAAAAATTCACCGTCGGCGGCTGGAGCCAGCCGATCAGCGAGATCACCAACCTGCTCGCCGAGCCCGATCACGGGCTGTTCAAGGCCCGCGGCATCGCCCTCGACTACGTGCCGGGCAATGGCGGCGGCTCGGCGATCCAGGCGCTGCTCTCGGGGCAGGCCGACATCGCCTTCACCGATCCGGCCTCGTTCTACCTCGCCCTCGACAAGGGGGCGGACCTGGTGGCGATCTACAACATCTATCCGCAGAACGTGTTCAACGTCGTCGCGCCGAAGTCCCGCGGCATCCGCTCGGTGGCGGACCTCAAGGGCAAGCGCGTCGGCGTCTACAGTCTGGCGAGCGGCACGCGCCAGCACCTGCTGCTCTTGCTCGCCGGAGCCGGGTTGAAGGAGAGCGACGTCACGGTCGAGGTCACGGGGCTGCTCAACTTCGCCCCCCTGATCCAGGGCCAGGTCGACGCGACGGCGGCCACCGATACGGGCCTCCTCGTCGGCCGCGCCAAGGGACTCGGCGAGGTCGACGTCATCGCGGTGCGGGACCACCTGAATCTCCCGAGCGACATCTTCGTGGTGACGCGGAAGGACTACGAGGCAAGGAAGCCGCTCCTGGCGCGCTTCCTTGCCGCCTACCGCGACTCGGCAGCCTGGATGATCGCCAAGCCCGACGAGGCGGCGCGGCTCGCCGTCACCCGGGCGATCAACGGGCGCGACGAGGCGATCAACCGCGAGGTGATCTCCTTGCGCAACGCGTCGAGCGTGTCGCCGACCACCGACCGCGAGGGCCTCGGCCATTTCGACCTCCCGGTGCTGCAACAGGGCGCCGATCAGTTCCGCAGCCTCGGCCTCGTCACGCGCCAACTCGACATGGGCCAGGTGGTGAAGGGCGACCTGATCCCGGCGAAGGAGGCCACGCCGTGAGATTCCGCGACCGCGCGATCCTGGTCACGGGCGCCAGCCGCGGCATCGGCGCGGCGATCGCCACGGCGTTGGCCGCCGAGGGCGGCCTCGTCATCGTCAATTACCGCGAGAACCATGCCGCCGCCGAGGCGGTGGCGGAAAGATGCCGGGCGCTCGGCGGGCAGGCGCTCGCGGTCGCGGCCGACGTGACCGATGCGGCTGCGGTGGCGGGGCTCGCGGCGCGGATCGCCGAGGAGGTCGGCCGCCTCGACGCGATCATCAACAACGCCTTCGCGCCCTACCGCTTCGACCCCGACCATCGCGTGCGTTTTCGCGATGTGCCGTGGGACTCCTACCAGCGCCAGTTCGACGGCGCGGTGCGGGCGGCCTACACGGTGATCCAGGCCCTGCTCCCGCTGATGACCCGGCGCAGCGGGTCCGCCATCGTCAACCTGGCGAGCGACCTCGTGGCGCGACCGACCATCCCCTATCACGACTACACCACCGCCAAGGCGGCGCTCGTGGGCTTCAGCCGCAACCTCGCGGCGGAACTCGGACCGATCGGCGTGCGGGTCAATTGCGTCGCGCCGGGGCTGGTCACTCCCACGGAGGCGAGCCGGGACACGCCGGAGGCGGTGCGCGAGGCGCTGATCGCCCAGACGCCGCTGCGCCGCCTCGCGACGCCGGAGGACGTGGCCGGGCCGGTGCTCTTTCTAGCGGGCGAGGAGAGCCGGTTCGTGACCGGGCAGGTGCTGTACGTGGATGGTGGGTTGGTGATGGGGTGAAGCAGCGAACCCGCGGACAGGAGACCCGCTGACGTTTCAAACGCTCAGGGTCATCCCGGGGCTCGCCGCAGGCGAGAACCCGGGATCCATAACCGCTGACGGCTCAGGACATCGCGGAAGACCTGTCGCCTTGTTCGGCACCGTCAGCGGTTATGGATCCCGGGCTCCGCTGCGCGGCCCCGGGATGACACGGAGGGTGGATGGACGTCAACGGGATAGACTATTCCGTGATGGTGCCTGCTCTGTCCCATTCATAACCGCCTGTTCCGTCTCCCACCCACGACCTCATCCTGAGGTGCCGAAGCGAAGCGTAGGCCTCGGAGGAGGGCTCCAGTCCTCGCAGCGATCTCTGGAGCCCTCCTTCGAGGCTCACTCCGTTCGCACCTCAGGATGAGGTCGAGGATGGGATCGAACAAGCAATCCCGAGATTTGATTCTCACACCCCGAACGCCAACCCCTCCCGCTCGTAATCCTCCCTCACGCATTGCAGGATCAGCCCGATCTCCGGCGAGGGATCGTTCCGGCGATAGCTCATGATCACCGGGATCAGCGCCCGCTCCTCGTCGAGGGGCCGGTAGGCGACGCCGTCGCGGCGCAGGCGCTCGATCGAGGCCGGCACCACGCACAAACCCGCCTCCGCCGCGACGAGGCCGAGCGCGGTCTGGAGTTCGCGCACCTCGTGGATCACCGGCGGGCGCACGCCGTGCTCGCGAAACAGCGCCAGGATGCGGTCGGCGTTGTTGGGCCGGGCGCTCTTCGGGTAGAGGATCAGCGCCGTATCGGCGAGGTCGTGCAACTTCAGCGGACCCGCCGGGCGGGCGGCGTCCCAGGCCATCGGCACCGCGACGATCAGTTTTTCGTTGCGCAACAAGACCCTGGTGATCGCCGGGTCCTCGATCTCGACCCGGCCGAAGCCGACATCGATCCGCCCCTCCTTCAGCGCCGCGATCTGCTCCAGGGTGAGCAGTTCCAGAAGCGTCATGTCGACGTCCGGGCGCTTCATCCGGTAGCCGCGCAGGATCTCCGGCAGGCGGCCGTAGAGCGTCGAGGCGACGAAGCCGATGCGAAAACTGTTGCGCTCGGCGATGCGCAGGCGCCGGCCGGTCTCGCGCAGGTCGTCGACCCGCTCCAGGATCTGGAGCGCCTGCTCGTAGATCACCCGGCCCGGCTCGGTCAGCCGCACCGGCCGCGAGCCGCGCTCGATCAGCGCCAGACCGAACTCCTCCTCGAATTGCTGCACCTGCTTGCTCAGCGCCGGCTGGGCGACGTGCATCGCCTCCGCCGCGCGGGTGAAGCTCTGCTCGCGCGCGACGGCCACGAAGTAACGCAGGTGGCGCAGCTCCAATCATTCCTCCCAGGAATGGTTTTGTTCCCAATCGGTCTTGGACCTCGGTATGCCCCTTCCTTAGAACTGAAAAAAGAGGAAACGCTCAGGGCGCGAGCGAGGCTCGGGACGAGACAGTCCACCCGAGACCACGCCACCCTGCGCAAGACGAGAAACGGATCCGAGCCGGCCCGCACAGCGCGTGGACCGGCAACGCCCTCTCTCGTCTCGTCACAGCCGAAGCGGCAGGGAGAATATCATGCTGGACGATCTGCATCAGGTGATCGAGGGCGCGGTCGAGGAGAACGCTGAGACCGGCACCTATCGCTGCCGGCGGGACATCTTCACCGATCCCGATCTCTTCGAATTGGAGATGCAGCACATCTTCGAGGGCAACTGGATCTACATGGCCCACGAGAGCCAGATCCCGAACCCGAACGACTACTTCACCACCTTCATGGGCCGCCAGCCGGTGGTGATCACCCGCAACCGGAAGGGCGAGTTGCAGGCCTTCGTCAACGCCTGCAGCCACCGCGGCGCGATGGTGTGCCGGCACAAGCGCGGCAACAAGGCGACCTTCACCTGCCCGTTCCACGGCTGGACATTCAGCAACGGCGGCAAGCTGCTGAAGGTGAAGGATCCGGAGGGCGCCGGCTATCCGGAGAGCTTCAACCGCGACGGCTCGCACGACATGACCAAGGTGGCGCGGTTCGAGAATTACCGCGGTTTCCTGTTCGGCAGCCTCAACCCCGACGTGAAACCGCTCTCCGAGCATCTCGGCGAGGCCAAGCGCATCATCGACATGATCGTCGACCAGTCGCCGGACGGGCTCGAGGTCCTGCGCGGCTCCTCGACCTACGTCTACGACGGCAACTGGAAGCTCCAGACTGAGAACGGCGCCGACGGCTACCACGTCTCGGCGACGCACTGGAACTACGCCGCCACCACCAGCCGGCGCAAGGAATCGCACGTCGTCGACAAGACCCGCGCCATGGATGCGGGCGGCTGGGCGAAGCAGGGCGGCGGGTTCTACTCGTTCGAGCACGGCCACCTGCTGCTGTGGACCACCTGGTCGAACCCGGAGGACCGGCCGAACTGGGACCGGCGGGCCGAGCTGGCGGACCAGCACGGGCAGGCGATGGCAGACTGGATGATCAACCGCTCGCGCAACCTCTGCCTCTACCCGAACGTCTACCTGATGGACCAGTTCTCGTCGCAGATCCGCACCTATCGGCCGATCGCCGTCGATAAGACCGAGGTGACGATCTACTGCATCGCCCCGAAGGGCGAGGCGCCGGAGGCCCGGACCCGGCGGATCCGCCAGTACGAGGACTTCTTCAACGCCAGCGGCATGGCGACTCCGGACGACCTCGAAGAGTTCCGCGCCTGCCAGATCGGCTATCGCGGCCGGGCGGCGCAGTGGAACGACCTCTGCCGCGGGGCCGATCACTGGATCGAGGGGGCGGACGAGGGCGCGAAGGCGATCGGGCTGAAGCCGTTGCTCAGCGGGGTGAAGACCGAGGACGAGGGCCTGTTCGCGATCCAGCACCGCTACTGGATGGACACGATGCGGCGGCATTTGCCGTGACGCGACGCCCTCTCCCCTCCCCCTTGTGGGGAGGGGTCATGGGGATCGAAGATCCCACGTGGGGGTGGTGCAGAAGGCACCGCTGAGACTTCTCCGGCACCACCCCCAC
>NZ_JBEXZS010000038.1:0-70341 GCF_040593685.1 Methylobacterium sp. EM32
TCCACCGCTTGTGCCACGCCTGAGACCTTACGGCCCGCCCCACCCCCACAAACGACACGCCCGTCACAGCAAAATACCAATCCGACAGGCTGCTAGGGTCGAGCCCCGCAGGATGGACCTTTCAGAGCATGTCACACCTCGCGACGATCGCCTCGACCCTCGTCTCGGTGATCCTCCCGGTCTTCGGCCTGATCGCGATCGGTCGCCTGATCATCCGGCTCGGCGTCGTGGACAAGGGCGAGACGAAGGGGCTGACGAGCCTGATCTTCTGGATCCTGCTGCCGTCGCTGCTGTTCCTGTCGATGGTCGGCAACAGGAGCGCGCTGCGCCTCGACGTGATCGGGGTCTACTTCGCCGTGGCCCTGCCGCTCTTCGCCCTGTCGGTCCTCGGCGGGATCGCGGGGTTGCGCATGACCATCGCTCAGGCGGCGGTGTTCGGGCTGAACGCCGCGTTCGGGAACACCGTCCTCCTCGGCATCCCGATCGTCGGGGCGATCTGGGGCGGGCCGGGCCTCGCCATCCTCCTGTCGATCATCGCGGCGCACTCGCTGCTGCTCCTGCCGGCGGCGACGGTTCTCGTCGAGCTGGACCGGGGGGCGCAGCGGCAGAACCTCGTCCGCACGGTGCGGGACACGGTGGTCGGCAGCCTCAAGAACCCGATCATCTCCGCGATCCTGGCGGCGACGGCCTGGAACTGGACCGGCCTCCCCGTGCCGGAGGCGCTGCGGCGCATCCTCGAACTGCTCGCGCAGGCCGCGCCGACCCTGGCGCTGATCAGCCTGGGGGCCTCGCTGCCTGCTCTGCGCCGGGAGACCGTCGGCCCGCCGGTCCTCGTCGCCGTGGCCGTTAAGCTCGCGGTCATGCCGCTCTGCATGGGTCTCGCCGCGGCGGCGGCCTCCGTGCCGCAGCCGGCCTCGATCATCATGGTCGTCACGGCGGCGCTGCCGACGGGCGCGAACGCGTTCCTCCTCGCGCATCGCTCGGGCGCGATGATGGAGGTCTCCGCCGCCACGGTCGTCGTGGCGACGATCGTCTCCGTGGCGACGCTCACGGCCATCATCTCGGCGGCGCTGTGACCGGCCGCCGCGAGCCCGTCTCGCGTCGTCGGACACTATTCTGAGAGTTTATTTGACCCTCTCAACAGTCTTTCCACCCTCATGGTCATTCCGGGGCCGTGCATCGGAGCCCGGAGTGCCGAAGGCACGCCCAGACGCTCAGGTCGCACAGAACGAGGCGAATAGGCATTCGCTTTATCCTGGACCATCCGCGGTTCTGGATTCCGGGCTCCGCTGTGCGGCCCCGGAATGACTCGGAGTGTGATCAGTCTGTAGAGGCCACTCCAAAGGACTTCAAGACGCCGTCCGGCGTTTGGCCCGCGGTGCCGGTACCGCCTCCTCACCGAGCACCTTGCCCAGCATCAGCGCGGCGTCGTCGATGTCCCGCTGCAGGGCCAGCCGCGCCTCGGCCGGGTCGCGCCCGGCGATGGCGGCCCGCATCACCCGGTGGTGGTCGTTCGAGGCGCCCCAGGCACCGCTCGCCCCGAGAAGATTGAAGAACGGGCCGATCTGGAGCCAGAGGGACTCGATGATCGACAGCAGGGCGTCCGATCCGGACGCCCGGTAGATCGTGAAATGGAACGCCCGGTTCGCCGGAACGTAGCGGGCGCGGTCGCCCTGCTGCCTGGCCTCCTCCATCTCCGCGATGAGGTCGTCGAGCGGGCCCTGCTCCTCCGGCGTCATGCGCTCGGCCGCCCATCCGATCGCCGTGCCCTCGACCTCGATCCGGACGCGCTGCAGGTCCGCCAGGCGCTCGGGCGACAGGAACGGGATGCCGACCGAGCGCCCGGCGACGTTCGTCAGCGCCTTCTCGGCGACGAGGCGGTGCATCGCCTCGCGCACCGGCATGGCGCTGACGCCGAAGGCTTCCGCGAGACTCTGCACCGTCACCGTGCGTCCGGGCTCGATCCCGCCGGTGAGGATGAGCTCGCGCAACCGGACGTAGACGTGATCCTGCAGCGTCGCCCGCGACACGGGGGAATACGGCAGCACAGGCTGCGCGCGCGGGGGCGCCATGGGGATCCGCTCGTCTCTCTGGGAATGGTGTGCCCGGATCCTACCGGAGACCGGCTTCCGGAAAAAGGCCTTGTCGCGATTTTCGATCTGTGATTTTTGATCAAATAACGCGTCGGACGCCCAAGGACCAACCGTCCAAGAACCAGACGCGAGCATCGCACGCACGAACATCGCGTCGAACGCCGACGAGGCGACCGGGAGGGGACGTAGAGATGACCAGGACGCTGCTTTCGGCCGCGATGGCGGCCCTGTGCCTGACGGCGGGGCTGACGCACGCGGCATCGGCCCAGGAAAAGGCGCAGGAGAAAGCCCAAGAGAAGGCCAAGGTCTTCCTGAGCATGAGCTATATCGGGAATGACTGGCAGGCCGAGGCCGCCAACATGATCAAGGCCATGGCGGCGAGCCCCGCCGTCGCGTCGAAGATCGACCTCCAGGTCCAGGTCGCGGGCCCGAACGCCCAGAAGCAGATCCAGCAGATCAACGCCATGGTCCAGGCCGGCGCCAAGGCGATCCTGGTCTTCCCGATCTCGCCCACCGCCCTCAACCAGGTCGTCAAGAACGCCTGCGCGAAGGGCGTGATGGTGATCGCCTATGACGGGCAGATCACCGAGCCCTGCGCCTACAACGTCCATATCGATCAGCAGGAGGCGGGCCGGGTCACCGCCGAGTGGCTGGCGGGCAAGCTCGGCGGCAAGGGCAACATCGTGGCGATCACCGGCGTGCCCGGGACCTCGGTCGACAGCGGCCGGACCGAGGCCGCCAAGGCGGTGTTCGCCAAGCATCCCGGCCTCAAGATCGTGGCCGAGGCTCCGGGGATGTGGAGCCAGGCGGTCGCCCGGACCGAGCTCTCGAAGATCCTCGCAACCCAGGGCTGGGACAAGATCGACGGGCTGTGGATGCAGGTCGGCTGCTTCACCGCCAACCAGATGCAGCTCGAGGCCGGCATCCCCGCCGACAAGCTGAAGCCCTGCGCCGGCGAGGGCTCGAATGGCGGCCGCATCCAGATGCTGCCGAAGGGTACCGCGGTGGAGGGCGCGAACGGCGCCTACGCGCCGATGGGCGCGCCGCGCATCTCCTACGCCTCGCCGCCCTATTCCGGCGCCTACGCCCTCAAGCTCGTGCTCCAGAAGCTCGACGGCAAGGAGGTCCGGCGCGAGACGATCCTGCCGCTGCCGGTGGTGACGAACGAGACCGTGAAGCTCTGCAAGACCGGCACCTGGCAGGAGATGTCGGAGGGCTGCAACGCGTTCCAGCCAGCCTCCGTGTCGAATCCCGGCTGGTTCGCCTCGATCTTCTCGGCGGAGACGCCCGAGGTCGGCCTCAAGGCGGCGCTGAACGGCGAGCCCGAACCGGTCCGCTGACCGGTTCTCCGGAGCATTTTCCGACGAAGTGGATTCCGGTTCGTCGAAGAAAATGCGGCAAAATCAAAAACCTAGAGCGCTTCGTGATCGCAGCGCGATCGTGAATTGCTCTAGGGCGGCTCGGAGCCGCCTCGCGCGGCCCCAGGACTCCGCCGTGCCGCGCGTCATCAGCTTGAGAGCCAGGGCATGACCGACAGCTTCGAAGCGCTCACGCTCGACCGGGTCGTCAAGACCTACGGCGCGACCACGGCGCTCGGCGGCGCGTCCCTCACCATCGCCACCGGCGAGGTCCACGCGCTGCTGGGCGAGAACGGGGCCGGCAAGTCGACCACCGTCAAGCTGCTGTCGGGCCTGATCCGGCCCAGCGCCGGCGCGATCCGGGTCTTCGGCCGCGAGGTGGCGATGGCCCGGCCCGCCGACGCGCATCGCCTCGGCATCCAGACGGCGTTCCAGGAGATCAGCCTGGTGCCCGACCTCACGGTCGCGCAGAACATGCTGCTGCCCGGAGGACCACGCAACCGCCTGGGACTCCTGCGCCGGCGCGAGGGCGAGGCGCAGGTTCGCGCCCATCTGGAGCGGATCGGGCTGGCGTCGATCGACCCCCGCGCCGAGATCCGCGCCCTCGACCTGCCGCAGCGGCAGAAGATCGAGATCGCGCGCGCCGTGTTCCGCGATCCGCGCATCCTCCTCCTCGACGAGCCGACCTCGGCCCTGTCGGGCGGCGACATCGACTGGCTCGGCGGCCTCATTGCCGGGCTGAAGGCGCAAGGGGTGACGACGATCTTCATCTCCCACCGCATGGCCGAGGTGCGCCGGTTCTGCGACCGCCTCACCGTTCTGCGCAACGGCAAGGATGCCGGCGCGGCGCGGGTGGACGAGGTCGACGACGACACGGTGATCCGGATGATCATCGGGCGCTCGCTCGAGGCTACGTTCCCGCCCCGGCCGGCCCCTGCGGCCCGTCCGGCGGGGGCCGTCCCGGTCTTGAGCGGCGAGGGCTTGAGCACGGATGGACGCTTGCGCGACGCCAGCTTCGCGCTGTTCCCGGGCGAGATCCTGGGCATCGCGGGCCTGGCCGGGATGGGCCAGCAGGACCTGTTCCACGCCTGCTTCGGCCTCGCTCCGCTCACAGCCGGCACCCTCTCGGTCGATGGACGCCCCATCACCCTGCGCTCGCCGCAGGACGCCATCCGGCCCGAAATCGGCCTCGCGCTGGTACCGGAGGAGCGCAAGACCGAAGGCTTGTTCCTCAAGCGGGACGGCCGCTTCAACGTCTCGCTGCCGGTGATCGACCGCTACTCGCGCCTCGGGCTCGTCGACACGGCGGCCGAGGGGCGGGACGTGGCGGCCGCGCTGGCGCAGGTCGACATCCATCCGCGCGCGATCTTCACCCAGGCCGGCGCGTTCAGCGGCGGCAACCAGCAGAAGATCGCCATCGCCAAGTGGCTGATCACCGGCGGCCGCGTGCTGCTGATGTTCGATCCGACCCGCGGCATCGACATCGGCACCAAGCACCAGCTCTACGTCCTGATGCGGGATTTCGCGGCGGCGGGCGGCGCGGTGCTGTTCTACTCGACGGAGATCACCGAGCTCGTCAACCTCTGCGACCGGGTGCTCGTCCTCTACGGCGGCACATTCGTCGACGAGATGCCGGCCGGGGCGATCGACGAGGAGCGGATCATGCGCGGGGCCCTCGGCGGATCCGGAATCCATCGCCAGGGAGCGCCGGCATGACGACCCTCGCCGAGACACCCGTCCGGGCTTCAAGTCCCGCGTCGCGCCCCGGTGTCGGGCTGTCCTCCCTCGCGCGGCACCGGGGCGCGCTGATCGCGCTCGCGGTCTTCGCGGTGCTGTTTTCCGTCGTCGTCCTCGTCTCGGGCTTCAACTACTTCCAGTTCAGCTTCATCGCCTCCGGCGGGGCGGCCCTGGCGCTGGCGACCGTCGGGCAGACCTTCGTGGTGCTCACCGGCGGGTTCGACCTCTCGGCCGGCGCCGTGGTCTCCCTCGTCAACGTCGTGCTCGGCACCGGGATGGGGGCGGGGATCGGCTCGCAGATCCTGTTCGGGCTTCTCGCGCTCGGCATCGGGGCGGTGGTCGGGGCGGTCAACGGCGTCCTCGTCGCCTACGTCCGGATGCAGCCGATCGTCGTCACGCTGTCGACGATGTTCATCGTCCAGGGCGTGACGCTGCTGATCAGCGACAAGCCGGGCGGCACCATCGCGCCCGAATTCGTGGCCTTTTTTACCGGCGACGCGATCCCCGGGATCCTGCCGGCGCCGGTGCTCGTCGTCGCGGGGGCGGCCGCCCTCTGGCTCCTCGTCCGGGCGACGCGGTTCGGAATCGGCCTCTACGCCGTCGGCAGCGACGAGGACGCGGCCTTCGCCTCGGGTCTCGCCACGCGCTTCGTCACCTTCCGGGCCTACGTGCTGGCGGGTACCTTCTACGGCGCGGCCGGCGCCTTCGTGTCGGCGCAGACCGGGTCGGCGGACCCGCTCGTCGGCAATGCCATGCTGCTGCAGATCTTCGCCGCGGTGGCGCTCGGCGGGACGGTGCTCGGCGGCGGCCGCGGCGGGGCGATCGGCTCGATCATCGGCGCCTACACGCTGATGATCGCGGTCAACCTCCTGCTCGCCCTCGACGTCCCGGCCTTCTACTCGTCGGTGGCCGAGGGGACCCTGCTCATCCTCGCGGTGGTGGGCGGCTCGTTCGGCCGGCACTCTCCCCTGGCGAACACCCTCCGGCTCGGGGTCCTCACCCTCAAGGCGCGCCGGGACGGCACCCTGGCCTCTGCCCGCCGGTCGGACCGCGCGGCCCTCGTCCTGCCGGCGGGCCCCCGCCGGAGCCACGAGCCCGCCGCGTCCGGCTGGCTCGTGCGGAACCGCGACGCGCTCAAATACACGCTTCCCGCCTATGCCGGCCTCGTCCTGGTGCTGGTGGCGACGCAAGCGCTCAACGGCAACGCTCTGACCAATCCGGGCTTCTTCAACTCCCTCGTCGTCCTGTCATCCTTCCTGGCGATCCTGGCGCTCGGCCAGGGCACGGCAATCCTGACCGGCGGCCTCGATTTGTCGCTGCCGTGGATGATCTCGCTCACCGGCATCGTGGTGGCGGGCCTCGTCAGCGGCTCGGACCAGGCGGCGCTGTGGGCGGTGCCGCTCGGGCTCTGCCTCGGCACGGCGCTCGGCGCGGTCAACGGGCTCGGCATCGTGCTCCTCGGCCTGCCGCCGATCGTCATGACGCTCGCCATGAACGGCATCCTCCAGGGCGCGGCGCTGGTCTATAGCGGCGGCACCCCGGCCGGCTTCGCCTCGCCGGCGATGCGCTGGGTCATGACCGGCCGGTTCCTCGGCGCCACGCCGGTGGTATGGGGCGTCGCGGCCTTCGCGCTGGCCGCGACAATCCTGCTCGGCCGCAGCGTGTTCGGGCGCCGCGTCTACGCCGTCGGCAACAGCCCGCTCGCGGCCCGCTTCAGCGGCGTCGGCGTCGGCGGCACCTTGATCGGGGTCTACGCCCTGTCGGGCTTCTGCGCAGCGCTCGTCGGCATCCTGCTCGCCTCGTTCAGCGGCCAGGCCAGCCTCGGCATGGGCGACGAGTATCTGCTGCCGTCGATCGCCGCTGTGGTGGTGGGCGGCAGCCTGATCACCGGCGGCCGGGGCCGCTACCCGGGCATGCTCGGCGGCGTGCTGCTGCTCACCGCGCTCTCGACCCTGCTCGCCGGCACCATGCTGCCCCACGCGGTGCGGGACATCATCTTCGGCCTCGTCGTGCTCGGGGCCGTGCTCGCCCTGCGCGATTGAGGGCGACCAAGACGCCTGAAACGACACGAATGGGAGGTACACCATGCGCATCGAGATCCTGGCGGACGTGAAGACGACCCTCGGCGAGGGCCCGCTCTGGGACACCGACGAGCAGCGCCTCTACTGGATCGACAGCTTCGACGGGCGGGTCTTCCGCTGCACGGCGGACGGGCGCGAGATCCGGGCCTGGGACGTGCCGCAGAAGATCGGCTCCATGGCGCTGCGCCGCGGCGGCGGGGCGATCGTCTCGCTGCAGCGCGGGTTCCACGCCCTCGACTTCGAGACCGGCGAGGTCACGCTGATCCACGATCCCGAGCCCGGCCGGCCGGCGAACCGGCTCAACGACGGCAAGGTCGACCGGCAGGGCCGCTTCGTCGCTGGCTCGATGGACACGATGGAGGAAGGCGCCAACGGCGCGCTCTACCGTCTCGATCCCGACCTCACCGTGCACGAGCTCGACCGCGGGATCATCTGCTCCAACGGCCCGTGCTGGAGCCCGGACGGCGCCACCTTCTACTTCAACGACACTTGGTCGGGCGAGATCTGGGCCTACGACTACGACACCGCGACGGGCAACGTCTCGAACCGGCGGACCTTCGCGACGGTCGATACCTCGCGCGGCGGCGCGGCCGATGGCTCGACGGTCGACGCTGAAGGCTGCCTGTGGAACGCCCTCGTCTATGACGGCAAGCTCGTCCGCTACCGGCCGGACGGCACGGTCGACCGGGTCATCGACATGCCGGTCAAGAAGGTGACGAGCGTGATGTTCGGCGGCCCGGATCTCGATGTCCTCTACGTGACCTCGATGGCCAAGCCCCCGCTGCCGCGCTTCCCGGGCGACGGGCCGCTGCGAGGCAGCCTGTTCGCCATCCACGATCTCGGCGTGCGCGGGGTCCCGGAGATGCGCTTCGCCGGGTGACGGCCCGGCGGGCACCGTGACTCGGATCACGCCGGCGGATTTCGCTTCAGATCCTGAAAGCCTGCGATCCGCCCGGCGATCGCGCTCGCCGCCACCGTGGCGGGGCTGGCGAGCCAGACCTGCCCGGGCCCCGAACGGCCCGGGAAGTTGCGGTTGATGGCCGAGATCGTGACCTGCTCGCGGGTCTCCGAGGCGCCCGGGCCGCAATTGGCGCAGGCGCCGCAAGCCGGCTGCATCACCTCCGCGCCGACCGCCGCGAAGGCGTCGAGATAGCCTCGTTCCTCGCAGTAGCGGCGCACGTCGATCGTCCCGAATTGCAGGATCAGCCGCACCCCGGGCGCCACCGTCAGGCCGTTCTGCGCCGCCCAGGACAGGACCTCGTGGTAGCGGTCGAAATCCTCCCGCTTGCCGGCGGTGCACGAGCCGCCATAGGCGATGTCGATCGCCACCGGCGCGTCGAGGGCGTCGAGGGGGATGCCGTTGCCGGGATCGCCCGGGCGCGCCAGCATCGGCGACAGCGTGGCGACGTCGATGCCGATCTCGGCCGCGTAAGGGGCGCCCGGATCGCTCCGCATCCACGCCTCCAGGGCGGGCGCGGCGCCGCGGCGCTCCCTGAGAAAGCGCAGGGTCTCGGCGTCGGGCGCGACGAGGCCGGTGAAGCCGCCGAGTTCGGCCGTCATGTTGGTGAGCGTCGCCCGTTCGTCGGTGGAGAGCGAAGCGACCGCCTCGCCTGCGAACTCGAACACCCGGCCGACGCCGAGACCGGCGCGGATCTCCGGCAGCGCCAGGAGGTGCAGCACGATGTCCTTGGCGCCGACGCCCGGGGGGAGCGCGCCGTCGAGCGTGACCCGGATGCTCTCGGGCATCGCGAACCGCACCGCCCCGGTGACGAAGGCGTTGGCGATGTCGGTCGTGCCGACCCCGAAGGCGACGCAGCCGACCGCGCCGGCATGCGGCGTGTGCGAATCGGTGCCGACGACGAGGTGGCCCGGTAGCGCGTACCGCTCGGCCATTAGCGCGTGCGAGATGCCCTCGGAGCCCGGCCCATCCGGCAGGTACCCGTGATGGGTCAGGCCGTGCTCGGCCACGAAGGCGCGGTGGGCCCGCGACGCCTCGCGGATGAAGGGCATCAGCTCCCGGTGGGCGCGGCTGAGATGGGTGTAGGAATAATGGTCCTCAAAGGCGAGGATCGAGGCGGGATCGTGCAGCGTGAGGCCGGCGCCGACCATCTCGTCGAGCAGGTGGCGGGCCATGCCGGTATAGATGTCGTGGATGAAGCGCAGGTCCGCGCGCACGAAACCGCTCGCGCCCGCCTCTCCCACCGATGGGCAGGATGCTGTCGCCAGCGCGTGGCGCCGCACGACCTTCTCGAAGTAGGTCCGAGGCCGTCCGTCGTCGGGGAGCGGCGCGGGCCGGGCCCCGGCGAGCTGCGCCCGGCCGTAGGCCAGGAGCCCGCCGGCGCGCAGGATCGCCGCGGCGAGGGGGTCGCGGCCGGCCACCAGCTCGTCCACCGTCACCGCCTCGCCGGCCCGGATCCGGGCGACGAGGCCGAGATCGGTCGAGGTGAACAGGCCGAGATTGTCGGCGTTCTGGCGGTAGATGCGCTCGAAGCTCTCCGCGATCACCAGGCGGATGCCGGCGAGCCGCTCGGCGAGCGGCGCGTGCTCGCGCGAGGAGCCCTTGCCGTAGCGGGCGCCGCCCACCAGCACCGAGAACCCGCCGGCCTTGAGCACCTCCAGCCCGATCGGCATCTCGTCCCCGGCCCGGAAGCCGAGATGGGCGTGGTCGGCGAGCCGCGCGTCGAAATGGACCAGCGAGGGCACCGGCGTGATCTCGTCGGTGGAGATCTCGGCCCGCAGGGGAAGGGCTGCTTCGAGATCGATGTCTTCGCCGGCGAGCTGACGGCGGATGAGGGACGCGTCCGCGGTCAGGCAGAGGACGCGCCCGGGCAGTGCGAGGGTGGAGGGGTCGCTCATGCGGCGTCCATGTGATCTGTTCCCGTTATACGATCTCCGCTTGATCCGTTCGGCTCAGGATAGAGCGCGTCTCCCCTCTCCCGTGTGGGAGAGGGGTTGGGGGTGAGGGTGCTACGGTTCTGAGTTTGGCTCGAACCGCAGAGCAGCCGGCACGATGGTCACAGCTTTACACTGAAGCGTGTCACCCTCACCCCTACCCCTCTCCCACACGGGAGAGGGGATCCCGCGCTCTATTTTCGAGTCCCAGTCAAGCGCAACCCCACTTCAATGCGAAATCTTCTCGAGTTCGAGCCCGGTGGTGCGCGGGCCCATCAGGCCGATCGTCAGCATCACCACGCTCATCGCGCCGGCGATGAACACGAACACCCCGGTCACCCCGAAATGCTCCAGCATGAAGGCGATCAGGAAGG
Organism: Methylobacterium sp. EM32; assembly: GCF_040593685.1. Classification (NCBI taxonomy): domain Bacteria; kingdom Pseudomonadati; phylum Pseudomonadota; class Alphaproteobacteria; order Hyphomicrobiales; family Methylobacteriaceae; genus Methylobacterium; species Methylobacterium sp. EM32. Next base: position 10,536 of record NZ_JBEXZS010000038.1, read on the forward strand.
CGTTCAGGATCGCCGAGAACCGGCTCCAGGAATAGACGAAGCCCACCGCCCGGGTGCGGATGCCGGTCGGAAACAGCTCCTGCTGATAGGTGTGGTAGCTGTAGGAGATGATGTTGCCGGCGAGCGTCAGCATCACCCCGAGGCTGACGATCGCCACCGCGCTCGACGCCTGCGAGAACAGCAGCCCGCAGACGATGTTGACGCCTGCCATCGCCACGATGACGTGCTTGCGCTCGAACCGGTCGGCGATGAGCAGCCCGAGCAGCGGGCCGACGGGCGCCGCGAGCGCGATCAGCGTGGTGTAGCCGAGGCTGGTCGTCACGGTGATGCCCTGCTTGATCAGGAGCGTCGGCACCCAGTTGGCGAAGCCGTAATAGCCGATGGTCTGGAAGATGTTGAACAGGATCATCATCACGGCCCGCCGGCCGTAGGGCGCGGCCCACATCTCGGAAAACCGGGTGTGGTGCACCACCGTCTCGGCCGGGCCCGGCGGCGGCAGCGGGCGGCCGAGGTCGCGCTCGACGCTGCGCTCCAGCCCGGTCATCACCCGGTCGGCCTCGTCGAGCCGGCCCTTCATGGCGAGCCAGCGCGGGCTCTCCGGCAATTCGCGGCGCAGCCACCAGACGAAGACCGCGCCGACGCAGCCGATCAGCACCACCCAGCGCCAGCCGTCGAGGCCGAGCGGCGCGTGCGGCACCAGCAGGTAGGCGAGGTAGGCGACGATCGGCACCGCCGAGAAGCCGAAGGCCTGGCACAGCGCGTTGGCGCGGCCGCGCAGGTGCTTGGGCACCAGTTCCGAGACGTAGGTGCCGATGGTGACGATCTCGACGCCGATGCCGAGCCCGGCGATGAAGCGCCAGAGATTGACCCCGAACGCCGTGTCCTGGAACGCCATCACGCCGTTGGCGGCGCAGTACCACAGCAGCGACCAGGTGAAGATCGACCGGCGCCCGAAGCGGTCCGACAGGAAGCCGCAGGCGATCGTGCCGATGAATAGTCCCGAGAACAGGGCGGCGACGAAGCTCGCGACGCCCGTGGTGCCGAACAGGCCATGGGTGGTCGGCGTGAGGATGCCGGACTTGACCAGCCCCGGCGCGACGACGCCGGTGAACAGGAGGTCGTAGAGCTCGAAGAAGAAGCCGAGGCCGAGCAGCATCACCAGCCGCCACACGGTGCGGGTGGCGGGGAGCCGGTCGAGGCGGGCCGAGATCGTCCCGGCGCCGGCGACGACGGGGGCCTCGGCGGCGGCGATGGGCACGGCCTGTGCGACGGACAGGGTCATGGGGCGTCTCCTCGTGGGCGGTTCCTCAGGGGGCCCCGCCGGCGTCTGGCGCGCCGTTGCGGGGGATTCGAAGTCAGGCGGCGCCGGCAAGGATGCCGGTCGCTGCGAGATCCGCGATCTCGGCCGCGGTGAGGCCGGCCTCGCGCAGCACCTCGCTGCCGTGCTCGCCGACGCGCGGCGGCTGGCGGCGCAGGCCGGGCCGGCCGACGCCGAAGGTGACCGGCAGGCCCGGCAGGCCGGCCCGCGCGGCGCGGGGTTCCCGCGCGCCCTCGGCGCCGGCGAGATCGACGGCCAGCAGCCCGCCCGAGGCGAGGAGGTGCGGATCGGAGAAGAGGTCGCTGGGCTTGGCGATCGGCGCGAAGGGCACGCCGAGCGCCTCGAGCCGCGCCATCAGCGCAACTTTCGGCAGGGCGGCGAAGACCTGGGCCACGCGCGGCAGGATGCGCGGACGCGACGCGGCGAGGTCGCGCATGGTCGCGAGGGCGGGATCGTCGCGCAGGTCGGCGAGGCCGAAGGCGTCGCAGAAGGCGCGCCACTGCCCCTCTCCGACGACGCCGACGAAGACCTGCTCGTCGGGCTCGGCCGTGGCGAACACGTCGTAGACCGGCCAGGGCTTGCGCATCGCCGGATCGCCGAACGGCTCGGGATCCTCGCCCTCGATCGCCGCGCGGGCCATGTGCTGGGCCATCAGGACCATGTTGGTCTCGAACAGGCCGGACTGGACGAGGCCGCCGCGCCCCGTCGCCTCGCGCTCCCGCAGGGCCGCGAGGATCGCGATCGCCCCGAACATGCCGCCCATGATGTCGTTGACCGAGGACCCGGCCCGCAGGGGGCGGCCGGGCGGGCCGGTCATGTAGGCGAGGCCCCCCATCATCTGCACCACCTCGTCGAGGGCGGTGCGGTGCTCGTAGGGGCCGGGCAGAAAGCCCTTGCACGAGCAGTAGACGAGGCGCGGGTTGAGGGCGGCGAGCGCGGCGTGGCCGAAGCCAAGAGCCTCCATCGCGCCGGGCCTGAAATTCTCCAGCACCACGTCGGCCCCGGCGACGAGCCGGCGCGCCGCCGCCGCGCCCTCCGGCCGCTTCAGGTCGAGGCAGATCGAGCGCTTGTTGCGGTTGAAGGTCGGGAAGAAGCCGAGGGCCGCGCCGGTGAGCCGACGGGTGTTGTCGCCCCGCGGCCCCGGCTCGACCTTGATCACGTCGGCGCCGAGATCGGCCAGGATCATGCCGCAGCTCGGCCCCATCACCATGTGGCTGAACTCGACCACCCGGATGCCGGCGAGCGGGCCGGGGGACGTCTCCCGCAGCGTCGGCTGCGGCTTTGGACCGGCGGCCGGGCGATACGTCGGCGGCAGGCCGGCGGCCGCCACCCGGCCCTGCAGCGGCTCGGAGGGCAGGCCGGCGCGCAGGGCCTCGCGGGCGGCGATCAGGCGGGGGAGGTCGATGCCGGTCCGCACGCCCTCGGCCTCGAGCAGGTGGACGAGGTCTTCCGTCGCGACGTTGCCGACCGATCCTGGCGCGAACGGGCAGCCGCCGAGGCCGCCGAGCGCCCCGTCGAAGCCGCGCACGCCCTCTTCCAGCCCTGCCATCGCGTTGGCGAGCGCCGTGCCCAGCGTGTCGTGGAGATGGAGGTTGCCGAGGCGGTCGGGGCCGATCTCGGCCCGCACGGCCCGCACCAGGCGGCGGATGTGGGAGGGCGTGGCGTAGCCGAGCGTGTCGGCGAGCGCCACCACGTCGGCGCCGGCCTCGATCAGGGCGCGGGCCAGGTCGACCACGTCGCGCTCCGGGACGAGGCCCTGGAGCGAGCAGCCGAAGGCGGTCGAGATGCCGGCCTCGATCACCGGCCGGTCGCGCCCAAGCTCGCGGGCCCACTCGACCACGCGGCGGACCTCCGCGACCTGCTCGGTCTTCGCGCGCCGGACATTGGCGCGGCTATGCGCCTCGCTCGCCGAGACCGGGACGATGATGCGTTGGGCGCCCGCCGCCGCGGCGTTCTGCGCGCCGCGCAGGTTGGGCGCCAGCGCCACCGCGCGCAAGGAGGGGTGCCGCGCCCGGACGATCCGGGTCACCTCCGCGGCGTCGGCCATCTGCGGCATCGCGGCGGGGGGCACGAAGCTCGCGACCTCCATCTCGGCGAGGCCCGCCTCCGCCATGGCGGCGATCCAGGCGAGCTTCGCCGCGGTCGGCATCACGGCTTTCGCGTTCTGCAGGCCGTCGCGCGGGCCGACCTCGCGGATCACCGTTGCGGGCGCAGCCGGAATCTCGGCCATGGCGCTCTCTCCCTGCTCTCCCGCCCTGATCTCCCGCGTCTTCCCGCGGCCGTGTCGGGCTGTCGGCGGGAGACTGCGCCCCGCGCGGAGAGGCGGGAAGCGCTGATTGGCGAAGGGAGCGTTCGCGGGTGGAGAAGACTGGCGGCTCAGGCCGCCCCGTCCTCGCTGCTCACGAGAACGCCGAGCAGGCGCCGGGCGGCGGCCGGCAGTTCCGGTCCGGGCCGGCTGACGAGGCGGATCGTGCGCTGCGCCCACGGCTCGTCGAGGGGGATGCCGACGAGGCCGAGATGCGCGCCGTAGACCCGCATCACCCCGTCCGGCATCACCGTGATGCCGTGGCCGGCGGCGACCAAGCGCACCGCGGCGTCCGGGCTCGCAGTGACGAAGCGGTAGCGCAGGGCGCGGCCCAGCCGCTCGGCCGCCTCGTCGAGGAGCACCGCCAGGGCGCCCCCGGCGACGAGGCCGACCAGCGGCTCGTCGATCAGGGCAGCGAAGGACAGGCGCTCCGGCAGCCGGGATCGCCAGGTCGCCGGCGCGACGGCGAGCAGCCGGTCCTCGCGCCAGGGCCGCACCTCGATCTCCGGCGGCACGAGCTTGGCGGTGGTGATGAAGCCGAGATCCGCCCGGCCCTCGCCGACGTCGCGCAGGGCCGTGGCACTGGTGACCTCGGCGAGCTCGACCGCGATGCCGGGATAGCGCGCCCGGAACGCCGCCAGCCGCTCGGGCAGCGGGTGGCCGACGATCACCGAGGCAGTGGCGTCGAGGCGCACCCGCCCGGTCTCGCCGGCGGCCATCGCCCGCAGGTCGTCGCCGAGCCGCTGTTCCATCGCCAGGAGCGCGCGGGCATGGGCCGCCAGCACCTCGCCGGCGGCGGTCGGGCGCACGCCCCGGGCCGAGCGCGCGAGGAGCTGCACGCCGTGGGCGGCCTCGAGATCCTGGATCCGCCGCGCCGCCGCCGAGACCGCGATGCCGCACCGGGACGCCGCGCCGGTCAGGCTGCCGAGCTCGAGGGCCGCCAGGAAGATGCGCAGGGTGGTCCAGTCCGGCGCCATGGTGCCTCGACGGTCGGGCTTATCGCAGCGCCTGCCACCCGGTGCCGATGATCGGCAGGTCGAGCGTCGCGGCGTGCTCGTCATCCATGGCGATCGACCATTGGCTCGCCGTCGGGTTCTTGCCCGGGCCTTGCGGGAAGGGCAGCCCGGCCGGCGGCTCCGCGCCGCCCGCGATCGCCAGGCGCATGCGGTGCCCGGGGCCGAACACGTAGGCGACGGGATAGAGGTCGAGGTCGTACCGCCTGAGTTCCCCGGGGGTGACCGTCACCGGTGCGGCCTGAAGGTCCTTCGCGTGCCGGGCGTTGAGGTAGCCCTGCATCACCTGCCGCGAGGTGCCGTCGGGCGCGACGTCGTTGAGGCTGACGACGAGGTCGGCGTCCGGCGCCGTCGTGCTCGCCCAGAGTGAGACGCGGGGATAGCCGGTCACCTCGGTCGCCGCTGCGAGCGGGGCGGTCGTCCAAGTCGCGACCTTCGCCTCGACCGCGCGCTGGTCGAGCCCCGACCGGCCCTTGGTGGCGCTCAGGAGCACCGGCAGGAACGGGCCGGATTCGGGCGAGTAGGCCACCGTCACCGCCGCGCCGGCGGCCTTCCGGGTCGTGAGCGCGCCGTCATTGGCGCTCCCCGCCGAGCCGCTGCGCTCCCCCGAGAGGAACAGGCGGGTCGGGTGGGCGTCGGGCAGCGGCCAGTCGGCCTCGGTGCGCCAGCGGTTCGCACCCTTGACGTAGACCATGACGCGCGCGTCCGTGTCGGCGCCGTTCGCCTCGTCCTTCAGCCAGCGGTCGAGCCACTGGACCTGCAATTCCTGGATCAGTCCGATATGCCAGCCATGGGCGTAGGGGCCGAAGAACAGGCGCTTCTTCGCCTCCGCGCCGAGCTGGGTGTAGAGGCGCAAGTTGGCCGGCGAGATATAGTCGTCCTGGCCGCCGGCGACGAAGACCGCGACGCCGCGCTTGCCGATCTCGGCCGCCGCCTCGGCGAGCGTCGTGCGCGCCTTCCACCACGCGTCGAAATCGGGATGCGCGATGGCGGTGGCGTACTCGGCCTCCGCCCCCGGCGACAGCTTGCGCGCCTCGCGTCCGGGCCCGGGCCGCATGCCGCCGGGATACCACAGCTCGCCGTAGCAATCGCCGCAGGCGACCTCGGGCACGATGGCCTTCAGGTGCGGCGGCGCCTCCTTGGCGGCGAGCCACTGGCTGATGCCGAGCAGCGAGGGGCCGACCATGCCGACGCGGCCGTTGCACCAGGGTTGCGCCGCCATCCATTCGATCGCGTCGTAGCCGTCCTCGCCGAAATGGGCATAGAGATCCGCCCTGCCCTCGGATTTCCCCGAGCCGCGCAGCGACAGGTGGAGCACCGCGTAGCCGCGGCTGGCGATGTCGAAGAGCGGCCCGTCGAAGGACGCGCCCGAGTTGCTCGTCCGCCCGTAGCCGTCGGTCATCAGAACGCAGGGCGTCGGCTTCTCGCCGGATGCGAGCGTTGGGCGGAAGAGGCGTCCCTCGAGCCGCACGCCGTCCCGCGCGGTGACGATCACCCCGTCCTCCAGCGTGATGGGGTAGCGCTTCATCGGGTTTACGGCCGTCGGTGCCTCCGGCAGCCACTGGCGATTTTCGGTGCCGGCCCCGATCGGAAACACGTCCGCGCCGACCGAGGTCGCCGCGAGGCACAGGGCGATGGCCCCGATCACCCGCTTCATCACCGCATCCTCCCACGTCCGTCGGCAGGCCGTTCGTCGGCGGCCACCGTTCCGGCGATCTGAGCATCCCGGGCGCGCTTTGGCGAGGGGTGGATGCCGAGAGTCTACTGGCCTTGCTCGACACCCTCCGGGGCGCCCGCAGGCATCAGGCCGAAGGCCCGCAGCGAGCGCTCGATCAGGCCCGCATCGAGGCCGCGGGTGATGAAGACGAGGCGCGAGCTACGGTCGGCCGGATCGGGCCAGGCCGGCAGGTGCGTCGGCACGTGGACAAGCTGCTGCACGCCGTGGATCGCCACCGGCGTGTTGGCGCCGGCGACGTTCAGCAGGCCCTTGACCCGCAGGACGGCGCTGCCGTGGCGGTGCAGCAGCATGGTCAGCCACAGGCCGAACCGCGTCCAGTCGATCGATGCCTCGAAGACGAGGGCGAAGGTTGACACGCCGGCAGTGTGATTTTCGGCCCCGGCCGGCGCCGGGATGCAGCGGAAGCCCTCGGACATTGTCGTCAGGGCCTGGCGCCCGCCGAGCAGCGCCGCGGCGTCGAGCGGTGCGTCCGCGGCGCGCACCAGCGGGGCGTCGGGGTTGAGGGCCCGCAACGCCGCGACCGCCGCCGCCTCCTGCGCCGGGGTGGCGAGGTCTGTCTTGGTGAGCACGAGGCGGTCGGCGACGGCGGCCTGCGCGACGCTCTCCGGCTGGCGCGCGAGTTGGTCGGGGCCATTGACGGCGTCGACCGTGGTCACCACCGCGCCCATGCGGACATGGTGCCTCAGCACCGGGTCGGCCGTGACGGTGGCGATCACCGGCAAGGGGTCGGCAAGGCCGGTCGATTCGACGACGATCCGGCGGAAGGGCGGCACCTCGCCCCGCGCCCTGCGGGAGTGCAAGGCCTTGATGGCGGCGGCCAATTCGCCGCGGATCGTGCAGCAGACGCAGCCGGAGGAGAGCAGCACCATCTCCTCGTCGATGCGGTCGAGCAGGTGATGATCGAGGCCGACCTCGCCGAACTCGTTGATCAGGACCGCGGTGTCGCTGAGCGCCGGGTCCGCGAGCAGGCGCGACAGCAGCGTGGTCTTGCCGGACCCGAGGAAGCCCGTGAGCAGGATCACGGGGGTAAAACCGGGATCAGCCATCGCCGCGCTGCCTCGTGGGGGCGGTAGACGTCGCGCCTCCGGCGCTCACGCCTCGGGCTCCAGCCGCGCCAGCAGCGCCGGGTCGAGGGGATCGAGCGGGCGTCCGAGGAGCCTCTCGGCCGCGGCCCAGAGATGGCCGAGGTCGCCCACGAGCTCGACCTTGCCGGTGCGGGTCGCGAGCCGGAAGGCGGTGCCCTGCCAGTCCGAGAGCTTGAGCCCGAACAGGGCCAGGATGCGGTTGGCTTCCGCGACGCGGCGGGCGCGCTCGCGGCGGCGCGCGAGGGGGCTGGTGTTGCGGGTGAAGGCACCGGGCCGCGCATGCGCGTCGGCCCAGTGCTCCGCGCCGCCGAGGACGCCGCAGAGCGCGCACATCGCCCGCCTACGGCTTGCGCGGGGAGCGCCGAGCGAAGTCGTCGGCCATCTCGTTCATCGTGACGAATCGTACGCCGGGATGCGACGACATGTACTGATACAAGCGCTCCAGCATCATCAGCACGTGCGGCCGCCCCGACACGTCCGGGTGGATCGTCATCGGAAACACGGCGTAGTCGTATTCCCGGTAGACCCAGTCGAACTGGTCGCGCCACATCTGCTCGATGTCGCGCGGATTGACGAAGCCGTGGCTGTTCGGCGACTTCTTGATGAACATCATCGGCGGGAGGTCGTCGAGGTACCAGGAGGCCGGGATCTCGATCAGGTCGGTCTCGTGGCCGCGCCGGAGCGGCACCATCCAGTCCGAAGGTTTCTTCGAATAGTCAATCTTGGTCCAGCTGTCGCCGACCCGCACGTAGTAGGGCTGGTGGTCGTGGTGCATCAGCGAGTGGTCGTACTTGATGCCGCGCTCGAGCAGCAGCTCGTTCGTCACGGTGGAGAACTCCCACCACGGCGCGACGTAGCCGGTCGGCCGCTTGCCCGAGAGCGTCGTGACGAGGTCGATGCACTTGTCGAGGACCTCGATCTCCTGCTCGCGCGTCATCTCGATCGGGTTCTCGTGCGAGTAGCCGTGGATGCCGATCTCGTGACCGGCCTCGGCGACCGCCTTCATCTCGTTCGGGAAGGTCTCGATCGAGTGGCCGGGAATGAACCAGGTCGTCTTGATGCCGAGGCGATCGAACATCCGGAGGAGGCGGGGCGAGCCGACCTCGCCGGCGAACAGGCCGCGGGAGATGTCGTCGGGCGAGTCCTCGCCGCCGTAGGAGCCGAGCCAGCCGGCGACCGCGTCGACGTCGACGCCGAAGCCGCAGAGGATGTCTTTCGCCATCGGGAGGGGCCTTTCCTAAGCTCAGCCGGTCTCGCAGCAGGGGCGGCCGAGTCTGCGACGGAAATCTGCGGTAGAACAAGACCCTGGCCGGGACGGCCGGAAACCGCACGGTTCTTGACAGTGATAGGAGACTGGTTGGGACTGCACCCCTGTCACCAGCACGCCCCTCCCGATGCCTACTCCGCCGCGACACCCTCCAACGCGTCCATGAAGGTGTCGACGTTCTCGCGGGAGAACACGATCGGCGGCCGGATCTTGAGGATGTTGGCATGGGGGCCCGACGCGCTGATCAGCACCCGCCTCCGGCGCAGCGCGTTGACGAGGTGGCCGGCGAGCGCCGCGTCGGGCTCCTTGCTTGCCCGGTCGCGCACGATCTCCACCCCGATGAAGAGGCCCCTGCCCCGCACGTCGCCGACCGCCGCGTAGCACTCGGCGAAGGTGCGCAGGCGCTCCAGGAAGTAGGCTCCCGTGTTGCGGGCGTTCTGGATGAGGTTCTCGCGGGCGATGACGTCGAGCACCGCCATCCCGGCGGCGCAGGAGACCGGGTTGCCCCCGTAGGTGTTGAAGTAGCGGACCTTGGCGCCGAAATCGGCGACCACGTCGGGCTGCAGTACGAGGCCGGCAACCGGCTGGCCGTTGCCCATCGGCTTGCCGAGGCTGACCATGTCGGGAAGGATGCCGTGGCGCTCGAAGCCCCACATCGCGTCGCCCGTCCGCCCGAAGCCCGGCTGCACCTCGTCGGCGACGAACAGGGCGCCGGCCTCCCGCACGACCGCGACCGCCTCGGCGAGGAAGCCCGGGGGATCGGCCAGGACCCCGTCGCTGGAGAAGATCGTGTCGCAGATCATCATGGCGGGGCGGATGCCGCTCGCCCGCATGTCGGCGAGCGCCGCCCGGACATCGTCGGCGAAGTCGCGCCCGAGATCGTCGGTGTTGCGGCGGTACAGGTCGGGGGCCGGCACCGTGCGGACATGGGCGCCCAGCGGCACGCTCGCCCCAAGGGAGGGCGAGAACTGGCTCACCGCATCCGTCACGCCGTGATAGGCGAGCGAGGTCACGATGACGCCGGTACCGCCGGTGCGGTGCTTGGCGATCCGGTAGGCGAGGTCGTTGGCCTCCGAGCCGGTGCAGGTGAGCATAACCTGGCTCAAGGGAGCCGGGAAGGTCGCGCTCAGCCGCTCGGCATAGGCGAGGATCGCGTCGTGCAGGTAGCGGGTGTGGGTGTTGAGGACCGCCCATTGCCGGCTCACCGCCTCGACCACCGCGGGGTGGCCATGCCCGAGCGAGGCGACGTTGTTGTAGACGTCGAGATAGGCGTTGCCGTCGCCGTCGTAGAGATGCACCCCCTCCCCGCGCACGAGGTGCACGGGCTCCTCGTAGAACAGCCGGTAGGCCGGCCCGAGCAGAGCCGCCCGCCGCTCGATCATCGCCCGGTCCTCCTCCGGGATCCGGGAGGAGGCCCCCGGCACGTAGGCATTGACCATGCCGGCGCTCGTCAGCGTGCTCATGCGGTCGTCTCCAGGCTGCAGGCATTGCGCAGCCGCGCCTGTCCCTCGGCCCGGCCGATCCCGGCCAGAGCCGCGAGCGCCGCAGCCGCCCGGGGATGGTTGCGCAGCACGTAGGCGCGGTTCTCGGGGTAGAGGCTCGCGCGCCACTCGGCGATGATCAGCGTCATGGCCTGGCGCAGCATCACGAGGTCGAACAGGACCGCCACCTCCTCGTCCCGCAGCGGGTTGACCGCGTGGTAGGCGGCGACGAAGGTCGCGAGCCGACCGAGGGGATCGGGCCCTTCGACCTGGTAGGCCCCCGCGACCGCCACGTCGTTGACGAGCGGCGTCTCGACCATGTCGCCGAAATCGAGCACCCCCGTCACCCGCGCCGGATCCACGGAATCGACGAGCACGTTGTGCGGGTTGAAGTCGTTGTGGACGACCTGGCGCCGGAAGCCCGCCATCCGGGGGCCGATCTTGCGCTCGAAGCGGTCGAGGCCCTCGTCCGCCAGGCGGCGCAGGCCCGGATCCGCGACGTGGCGCAGGTATGGCCGCAGGCGCGGGATGTGCTGGAGGTCCCAGATCAGCTCGTGCCGGGCGCCGGGATGATCGAAGCCGGCGAGCGCCGCGTCCAGCAGGCCGAGGCAGCGTCCGAGGTTGCGGGTCTGCCCGGGCGAGGCCGGCGCCGCATGGAGCGGGGTGCCGGGCAAGTAGCTCAGCATGCGCACGACGTGACGGGTGCCCGCCGCTACCTGCGCCACGAAATGCGGTTCGCCGGCGCGGGAGGGCTGCACCTCCGGAACCGGCAGGCCGGGTGCCCGCTCCCGGATGTGCTGCAGGGCGCGGGCCTGGAAGTCGCTGATCGCGACGTCCTCGGCGGCGTTGCCGATCTTGAGCACGAAGGCCCGGCCGTCCTCGGCGACGACGTGGAAATTCTTGTCCCGCTCGCTCGTCAGCGCCCGGACGGTGGCGACGAGGCCATAGGCGTCTTGGACCAGCGCCTCCGCCTCCGCCTCGCCGATGACCGGCGCGCTGGTCGTGTGCACGGAGTTCGGGGCCGCCGCCGCCGTCATGCGCGGATCCTCGTCAACGGGGTGTGAGGGCGGCGTTATATCAGCGCGCTGACGCATCGGCACGTCGATTCATCGAGCATTGTCCGACGAAATGGAGGCCGGTTCGTCGGAAAATGCGGCAGAATCAACGGGCTAGGGCGCCACCGCCGACAGCGCGACCGGATGGTGCCCTCGGTGATGGACGCCGACGCCGTTCGCGCGTGCCACGCACCGCTCGACGGCCCGGATCCGGTCCTCGTCGGGCGGGGCTGTCAGGGAGCCTATTTGATTGATCGGTATGATTTCATCCCACTCACGACCTCATCCTGAGGTGTTAGTCGATTGAAAATCGACTGATCTCGAAGGAGGCCTCCAATGATCGCTGATGTCTCTGGAGGCCTCCTTCGAGGCTCACTTCGTTCGCACCTCAGGATGAGGTCGTGGGTGGGATGAAACTGCCGGTCAGTGCATAGGCTCTCACCCCCGCCGATCGCGCGGCGTCGAGACCAGGCGCGCCGCGGCCGCGTTGGCGGCGGCGAGGGCGTCCGGTGCCGCCTCGCCCCGGGCGAGCCGGGCCGCGAAGGTGCCGACGAACCTGTCGCCCGCACCGTGGGTGCTGACGACCGTGACCGGGATCCCGGGCAGGGCGGCGGCGCCGGCGCGGCCCGCCATGGCGACGCCGCCGCCGCCGGCCGTGACGATCGCGGTGGGACAGCGCGCCGCCAGCGCCTCGGCCGCGCGCACGGCGTCCGGCAGGGCCCTCACGGCCCCGGCGCCCAGCATCTCGGCCTCGACCGCGTTGACGATCAGGATGTCGACGTGATCGGCGAGGTCGGTGGTGAATGGCCGGGCGGGCGCCGCGTTGAGGATCGTCGTGACGCCGAGGCGCCGGGCGCGGCCCGCCAGGGCGGCGTTGACGGCTTCCGGGATCTCGTTCTGCAGGATCAGCACGCGGGCCTGCGCCAGCACGGCATCCGTCAGCTGGCCGGGCGTGATCGCGAGGTTCGTGCCCGAGACGATGACGGCGCCGTAATCGCCCTCGTCGTCGAAGATCGCGACGCTCATCCCCGAGCCCGCACCCGGCAGGATCGCCACGGCGGCGCGGTCGACCCCGGCGCGGTCGAGCCCCGCCAGCAGGGTGCGACCGAAATCGTCGTCGCCGACCGCGCCGACCATCGCGGTCGACGCCCCCTGCCCGCTCGCAGCCAAGGCCTGGTTGCCGCCCTTGCCGCCGAAGGCCGGGGCCCAGGCCCGGCCGGTCACCGTCTCGCCCTTGCGCGGGCGGTCCGGCGCGTCGACCGTGATGTCGTAGTGCAGGCTGCCGACTACGATCACCGCGGGAGGCACCGTCCCGCTCTCCGGGCTCATGCCCGTCCCCGCGCGATCCGGTCGACCGGCACGACGAGCGGGATGGGGCCGGACGGCGTCGGGGACTGCATGGGTTCCTCCTGGATCGATGATGCGGCCGGTCCGTCGCCGGCTCGCGCGCCTGAAGGTGTCGTCAGCGCCCGAACATGGCCCGGCGGACGATGGTGTGGCTCGTGACCGCGTCCTGGCGGGCGATGGAAGCGGCGAGGTCCGGGTCGGCGTCGAGCGTGTCGACGACCTTCAGCATCGCCGTCACGGTGGCGATGTTGGCCTCGCACTCGGCGACCGGATCGAGGCCGGAGAGGTCGGGGAAGGTGTCGAAGTAGATCGGCCCATAGAAGCCGTCGCGGCGGACCTGGCGCAGCAGCTCGATCGTCTGGATCGGGTGGACGGCGCCGACCATCAGACCGTCGTCGCGCTTGGCGTAGCCGTCGTTCAGGTGCACGCCGAGGATGCGGCTGTGGCGCGCGATCAGCGCCGCCGCGAAGGCCGGCTGCTCGTCGGCGTAGAGCACGTGGGCGAAATCGAGCGTGACGCCGAGATTCGGCAGGCCGACCTCACCTAGCGCCAGCAGCGTCGTGGCGCAGTCGGGCATCAGGCTGTAGGAGCGCGGCTCGTTCGGCTTGTACTCGATGCTGATCAGGCAGTCGGGATCGTGCTCGGCGACCTCGCGGATGCCCGCGATCTCGTCGGCCCAGAGCTTGGCGTAATCGGCCTGGAAGGCGTAGTCGAAGCCGTCCTGGCCGAGCCACAGCGTCATCAGCGAGCAGCCGGCCTCCCGCGCCGCGTCGATGCCGCGCTTCGTCAGGTCGATCGCCTCGCGCCGCACCGCCGGATCGGGGTTGGTGAGGGCGCCGATCTTGAAGGCCGGGTTCGAGTAGTAGCGCATCGCCAGGCCGTTCACGGTAAGGCCCAGGTTGCGGATCGCCGCTCCGGTCGCCCGCGCATCGCTGCCGAGATGGTCGGGATAGTTCAGGTCGACATCGGTGAGTCCGCGCGCGGTCGCGGCCCGGGCCGCCAGGTCCAGCGGGCCCGGCTTGCCGTGGCCGGCCGGCCAATAGGCATCAGGCTTCGAGGCGAAGGAGTTCAGCCGCGTCGCGAAGCGGACCGGGTCGGATGTCACGATCGAGTCTCCTGCGTTTGACCGACACATCACACTTTTCCGTGAAATTGTAAAGTACGTGGCGGCTCGCCGAGGATGCCCTTCGTCAGTGCTTCGCAAGAGAAGCAGAGCGGAAACGTTTCGCAGGTGCGAGAGCGGGACTCCGAAGCGTTGCGACCGAAACCGGCTTGACTCGCCCCTCGCTTCACGCATACCTGTGTTGCAGTGAATAACGCGACCGCAACACGACAGGTCGCGACCGGGTGGAGGGACGCAGCATGGATCGGCGCACCACGTTGAAGATGCTCGGTGGCCTGGCGGTGGCCGGGCCCCTCGGCGCCGGCCGGGCCTTCGCGGCCGCGCCGAAGACGATGGCGACGGTGGTGAAGGCCGCCGGCATTCCCTGGTTCAACATCCTCAACCAGGGGCTCGAGGCCGCCGGCAAGGAGTTCAACATCACCACCACCATGGTCGGCCCGGCCACGGTCGATCCGGCCCAGCAGGTCAAGCTGATCGACGATCTGATCGCCAAGAAGGTCGACGTGATCGGCCTCGTGCCGCTCGACGTGAAAGTGACGGGCCAGGCGGTGCAGCGCGCGCGCGACGCCGGCATCGTCGTCATCACGCAGGAAGGCGCCAACCAGGACGGCAAGACCTGGGACCTGGAGCTGATCAGCGCCAAGGGCTACGGCGAGATGCAGATGAAGGCGCTCGCCCGCGAGATGGGCGAGGAGGGCGAGTACGTCATCTATGTCGGCACGCTGACGACGCCCGGCCACAATGCCTGGGCGGATGCGGCGGTCGCCTACCAGAAGGCCCACTTCCCGAAGATGAAGCAGGCGGCCGACCGCTTCCCGGGCGCGGATCTCATCGACGAATCCTCGCGCGTGACCCAGCAGGTGCTGCAGGCCTACCCGAACGTGCGCGGCATCATGTCGATGGGCTCGAACGGCCCGATCGGCGCCGGCAACGTGATCCGCCAGCGCCGCCTGGAGAAGAAGATCGCCCTCGTCGGCACGACGATCCCCGCCCAGGCCCAGCCGCTGATCATGGCCGGCGCGATCCGCGAGGGCTTCCTGTGGAGCCCGAAGGATGCCGGCTACGGCATGGTGGCGGTCGCCCGCATGGCGCTGGACGGCACGCCGATCAAGACCGGCACCGAGATCCCGACGCTGGGTCGGGCCACGGTGGACGAGGCGCAGCGGGTGATCGAGGTCGACCGGGTGCTGACGATCAACAAGACGACGGTCGGGGATCTGGTGAAGCAGGGGTTGTGAGGCCGCCTGCTGGTATTGCCGGCACGTGAAGCTGTCCCGGGGAAGGAACGGCGCGGGTTTCCCCCTCCCCCCTCTGCGGGGGAGGGTGCCCGGCGGAGCCGGGCGGGAGAGGGGAACCACGCCTCCGGAAATGACGGAACCGTTCTGAAGGGCGAACCCTGGATCAGCGTCGCGCTGTCCCTCTCCCGGCTCGCTCCGCTCGCCACCCTCCCCCGCGGGGGGGATGGGTCACCCGCGCCTCGTCTGTCTCCCGGCATTCCAGTGATACCGGCCAGCACACCCCCACCGACATGGACCAAGCGATGATGTTCCTTGAACTGCGGGGCGTGTCGAAGCGGTTCGGCGGGGTGAAGGCCCTGTCCGACCTCGACTTCGACCTCGCGCGCGGCGAGATCCACTGTCTCGTCGGCGGCAACGGCTCCGGCAAGTCGACGATGATCAAGATCATCTCGGGCGTGCAGAGCCCCGATCCGGGCGGGCGCATCGTCGTCGAGGGGCGCGAGCACGCCAAGCTCACCCCGGTCGAGAGCAGCGCGCTCGGCGTCCAGGTGATCTACCAGGACCTGTCGCTGTTTCCGAACCTCACGGTGGCGGAGAACATCGCCATCGCGCAGCACCGCAACCTCGCCGGCCTCGTCGACAAAAAGGCGCTGCGGGCGACGGCGCAAGCCGCGATGCAGCGCATCGACGTCGCCCTCGACCTCGACGAGCGCGTCGCCCACCTGTCGATCGCCCAGCGGCAACTGGTGGCGATCTGCCGGGCCATCGCCGCCGATGCCCGCCTCGTCATCATGGACGAGCCGACCGCCTCGCTCACCCGCCACGAGGTCGACGCGCTCCTGGCGCTGACCCTCGAACTGAAGCGGCGCGACATCAGCGTACTCTTCGTCAGCCATCGCTTCGACGAGGTCCTGGAGATCGCCGAGCGGGTCACGGTGATCCGCGACGGCGTGAAGCTCGGCACCTATGACGCCAAGGACATGACCGAGCAGCGCCTCGCGGTGCTGATGTCGGGCAAATCCTTCACCTACGAGACCGCCGAGCGCGCCGTGCCGCGCCAGCGCCCGGTCCTGAGCGTCGAGGGGCTGACGAAGGCCGGCGAGTACCGGGACGTCGGCTTCTCGCTCTATCCCGGCGAGATCCTGGGCCTCACCGGCCTGCTGGGGGCCGGCCGCACTGAACTGGCGCTCTCGCTCTTCGGCATGAACAGGCCGGATTCCGGCACGATCCGCATCGACGGCGAGCCGGTGACCTTCCGGTCGAACCGCGACGCCATCGCGCGCGGCATCGCCTACGTGCCCGAGGACCGGCTGTCGCTGTCCCTGGTCCTCGACCAGTCGATCGGATCGAACATCACGCTGCCGGTGCTCGACACGCTGAAGGACAGGGTCGGCCTCTTGCGCCGTCGCCGCGAGGCCGGCCTCATCCGCGACTGGATCCGCGGCCTCGCGATCAAGATCGGCACGCCCGACGATCCGGTCCGCACCCTGTCGGGCGGCAACCAGCAGCGGGTGGTGATCGCCAAGTGGCTCGCCACCAAGCCCCGCGTGCTGATCCTCGACAGCCCGACGGTCGGCGTCGACCTGCACGGCAAGGACGGCATCTACCAGCTGGTGAAGGATCTCGCCGCGCAAGGGCTCGCGGTGATCATGATCTCCGACGAGATCCCGGAAGTCCTCTACCATTGCGACCGCATCCTGGTGATGCGCGACGGACGATTGAACGGGGAAGTGATGGCCCACCATGTCACCGAGCCCGAATTGAGGAGCATGGTCCATGCGTGAGAAGTCACGTCTCGCACGTGCGCCGCAGGAACTCCGGCTCGGACTCGTCATCCTGGCGATGATCGTCGTCCTGTCGCTGCTGCGGCCGAACTTCCTGAGCCTCCAGAATATCCTGGAGATGCTCAACGCCACCGCCTATAACGGCATCCTGGTGGCGGGCCTGCTGGTCGTGCTGATCGCCGGCGGCATCGACATCTCGTTCGCGGCGGTCGCCTCGGTGGCGCAGTACACCGCGCTCACCGTCGCCAACGCGACGGGGGCGGGCTTGGGCGAGGTCGTCGCCATCGCGGGCAGCATCGGGCTTGGCTTAGGCCTCGTCAACGGGCTGCTCGTCAGCACGCTCGGCATCGCCAGCATCATCGTGACCATCGCCACCCAGAGCGTGATCTACGGCGTGCTCCTCACCGTGACCCGCGGCCAGGACATCTTCGCCCTGCCGGACTGGTTCTCGTCGGGGCTCGACCTCCTCGTGGTGAACGACGCCGAGGGCAACGCCTACGTGCTGAGCCTGCAGATCGTCGGGCTGGTCCTCGCTTTCGGGACCACCTGGTTCCTGCTCAACCGGACCCACTTCGGCCGGCAGGTCTTCGCGCTCGGCGGCAATGCCGAGGCGGCGCGCCGCGTCGGCTTCGGGACGATGCGGCTCAACCTGCTCGTCTACGGCTATATGGGCCTGGTCGCCGGCCTCGCCTCGCTGGTGCAGGCGCAGTACACCCAGTCGGTGTCGCCCACCGCCCTCGTCGGGCGCGAGCTCGAGGTGGTGGCCGCCGCGGTGCTCGGCGGCGCGAGCCTGGAGGGCGGCAGCGGCTCGGTCCTCGGCGCGATCCTCGGGCTCGCTCTCGTCGTCATCATGAAGAACGGCCTCGCGCTGCTCGGCGTGTCGTCCTACTGGTCGGACTTCTTCACCGGCCTCGTCATCGTCGCGGCCGTGGCCGCCATGGCGTCCCGCGCCCGCCGGCGCTGGCGCGATGCGCCGGGGCTCGCCTGATGCCGAATCTCCTGAATGCGATCGGCCGCACCAACCTGCGGCTCCTCGCCCTCCTCGCCGTCCTGTGCCTCGCGGCCGCCCCGCTCGTCGGCGACCGGCTGTTCGCCCCGGCGGGCCTGCGCTCGATGGCCTTCCAGCTGCCGGAGCTGGGACTGCTCTCGCTGGCCATGATGGTGGCGCTGCTCTCGGGCGGCCTCGATTTGTCGATCATCGCGACCGCGAACCTCTCCGCCCTCGCGATGGCGGCGATCCTGAAGGCGATCCCCGACGGCACGTCGGGCGCGCTCCTCCTTGCCTGGGAGGCGGCCGCGCTGATCGGCGGGCTCGCGACCGCCGCTATCGTCGGCGCCCTCAACGGAACGCTGATCGGCTACCTGCGCGTCTCGCCGATCCTGGCGACCCTCGGCACCATGACCCTCGTCAAGGGACTGGCGATCGGGCTCACCCGGGGTGGCGTCGTGTCCGAATTCCCGCCCGAGATCCTGTTCCTCGGCGGCGGCACGGTCGGCGGCGTGCCGATGCCGCTGCTGCTGTTCGGGCTGGTCGCCCTCGGTCTGGGCATCCTCCTCACCCGCACGCCGTTCGGCGTCGTGGTGGCGCTGATGGGCTCGAACCAGCAGGCGGTGCGTTTCTCCGGAATCAACACCCGGGCGGCGCTCCTGCGGATCTACGTCGTCACCGCCCTCGTCGCGGCCACCGCCGGCTTCGTCATGCTGGCGCGCTTCAACTCGGCCAATGCCTCCTACGGCGAGAGCTACCTCCTCGTCACGATCCTCGCTTGCGTCCTCGGCGGCATCAGCCCGACCGGCGGCTTCGGCCGGGTGGGCGGGCTCGTCCTGGCCCTGGTCGTCCTGCAGCTGATCTCGACGGCCTGCGTGCTCCTCGACCTCAGCCAGTTCCTCACCCTGGCGATCTGGGGCGGGATCCTGCTCGCGGTCAGCCTGATCGCGGCGGTCCGCGACCAGCTGCGCCCGGTCCTCGCCACCTTGCGGGGGCCGCTCATCCGCCCCGCGGCGCCCCGCGGCCGGGAGGAGCCCTCATGCTGAAGGGACTCGACCGCGCACTGTCGGCGGAGCTGCTCGGCGTCCTGATGGCGATGGGACACGGCGTCGATCTCCTGCTCTGCGACGTCAACCACCCCGCCGCCAGCATCGCCCGCCACAGCGTGCACGGCCGCGTGATCGACATGGCCGGCTGCGATCTGCCTCGCGCCGCTGAGGCCATCCTCTCGGTGATGCCGCTCGACACCTTCGTGACGGCGCCGGTGTGGCGGATGCAGGTGGTGGGCGACCCCGACCGGCTGATGCCGGCGCATGCGCGGATGCAGGAGGTGGTCGACCGTGCCAAGGGCCGGCCGGTCCGGGTCGAGGCCCTGGAGCGCTTCGCCTTCTACGAGGCGGGCAAACGCACCTTCGCGGTCGTGCGCACCGCCGATCCCGGACCCTACGGCTGCTTCATCCTGCGCAAGGGCGTGGTGTGAGAGTCTGTTTTGACTGGAGCGATCGGACTTGAACCCTCCAACGTCATCCCGGGGCCGCGAAAGCGGAACCCGGGATCCATAACCGCTGACGGTTGAGATCGAATCGAAAGAGGTCCCGCTTCGTCCGGGAGCGTCAGCGGTTATGGATCCCGGGTTCTCGCCTTCGGCGAGCCCCGGGATGACGTCGAGAGTTGTCGGTGGCTATGCCGGATCAATCAACGCAGCCGATCAAACAGGCTCTGAGACAGTTCGGCCGGGCAAGCCTGGCTGGTACGGGCCTTGCCGGACGTGAGAGCGGCGCAGCCCGCGAGGAGACGGACGCGATGAGCGACGGAATGGATCCGAGGTCGGTCGGGCCGCGGATCCGCATGATGCGGCCGAACCTGACCCCGCTGGAAGCCAGGGTCGTCGACAGCGTGTTCGAGCGGCGCGACTTCAGCGCCGAGACCGCCCTGAAGGACGTGGCGGAGGCCGCCGGCGTCTCGGAGGCGATGGTGGTCAAGATCGCCAAGAAGCTCGGCTTCTCGGGCTACCGCGATTTCCGCCAGAACGTCGCCGATTACGTCCGCCTCTCGGTCGCCGAGATGCACGACGACCTGTCGCCCGACGATTCCGGCGCCGAGATCGTCGGCAAGGTCTTCCGGGCCTCGATCCAGGCGCTGGAGGAGACGCTGGCCATCGCCGACGTCGCCGCCTTCGAGCGCGCCGCCGATTTCATCGCGCAAGGCCGCCAGCGCGATTTCTACGGCATCGGCGGCTCGGCCCAGATCGCCCGCGACGTCGCCCACAAGTTCCTGCGCATCGGCATCCGCGCCTCGGTCTACGACGACGCCCACATGATGGCGATGTCGGCCTCGCTCCTCGGCACGCGGGACGTCGCGGTCGGCTTCTCGCATACCGGCGCGACCCTGGTGACGCTGGAGGCGCTGCAGATCGCCCGGCGGCGCGGGGCCCGCACCATCGCGATCACCAACTACCCGCACTCGGCCCTGGCCGAGGTGGCGGACGTGGTGTTGTGCTCGACGGCGCGCGGCTCGCCTTTGCTCGGCGAGAACGCGGCGGCGCGCATCGCGCAGCTGAGCCTCCTCGATGCCATCTTCGTGCTGGTGGCCCAGCGCGACATCAAGGCGGCGGAAGCGAATCTCGCGCTGACCCAGGACGCGGTGCGAGCGAAGCGCCGGGGGTGAGCCGGGCGGACAGGGGCGCCGGCCCCCGATCCCTCACGCCCGCACGAGCGGGCAGCCGCCCTTGTCGAGGGGCCGGAAGGCCTCGTCGATCGGGGTCGTGCCGACGAGCTTGTAGTAATCGAAGGGCCCGCTGCTCTCCGAGGGCTTCTTCACCTCGAACAGGTAGGCCGGGCAGAGCTTGCGCCCGTCCTCGCGGATGCGGCCGGGGCCGAAGGCGTCGTCGTCGGTCGGCATCGCCTTCATGCGGTTGACGACGTCGACGCCCGAGGCCTTGGCGGCCGGCACGCCCATATCGGCGACGGCCTTGAGGTAGTGCAGCACCGCCGAGTAGTTCGCGATCGAGGCCATGTTCGGGTACATGCCCCGGAGCCGCGGCAGCGCCCGGCGCGTCACCGCCCGGGTGCGGTCGTTCAGGTCCCAGTAGAAGCTCTCGGTCAGGACCAGGCCCTGCGCCGCCGGAAGGCCGAGCGCGTGCACGTCCGACAGGAACATCAGCAGAGCCGCCAGCTTGAAGCCCTGCTGGGTCAGGCCGAACTCGGCCGCCTGCTTGATCGCGTTGACCGTGTCCGCCCCGGCATTGGCCAGCCCGATCACCTTGGCGCCGCTGCTCTGGGCCTGGAGCAGGAACGACGAGAAGTCCGCAGTCGACGGGAAGGGATAGCGCACGCTGCCCAGCACGCGCCCGCCATTGGCCTTCACGAAGGTGCCGGTGTCGCGCTCCAGCGCGTGGCCGAAGGCGTAGTCGGCGGTGATGAAGAACCACGAATCGCCGCCCGCCTTCACCATGGCGCCGCCGGTCGACTTCGCCAGCATGTACGTGTCGTACATCCAGGAGATCGTGACCGGCGTGCACTGCACTCCCGTCAGGTCCGAGGTGGCCGCGCCGGTGTTGATATAGGCCTTGTTCTTCTCCCGGGCGACCTGGTTGACGGCCAGCCCGACCGATGAGGTCGGCACGTCGATGATCAGATCGACGCCGTCGCGGTCGTACCATTGCCGGGCGATGCCGGCCCCGACATCGGGCTTGTTCTGGTGGTCGGCCGAGATCACCTCGACCCGGAAGCCGCGGGCGCCGAACTCGTCGACCGCCATTTGGGTGAGGGCGACGCCGTAGGGCCCGCTGATGTCGCGATAGGGCCCGGACTGGTCGTTGAGGACGCCGATCCGGATCGTGTTCGCGGCTTGCGCCCGCGACAACCGCGGCAGCATCGGCATGAGGCCGAACCCGGCACCGGCAGCCAGCACCTGACGTCGGGTCGTCCGCATCGGCGTGATCCTCTTACATCCCGTCATCTTCTCGAACCATGAGGATCGTTCGCGATACTTGTGTCAACGGCGAAACAGGCGTGTTGCCAAGATTTAATGCTGACGGCGCGCGATTTTAACGCCTTTTTATGTTGCACTGCAAAGTGTCCATCGGGTGATTGTTCCCGGTCGATGGATGCCTAACCTCGTCTAACGTATCCCTCGGGATGAAGCGGCGCCGGATCGACGTCGAAAGCGACGGTTGAATAACTTCGACGTTCGGCAGGCCTCGGTTGCACGAGCTCCAACGCGTCGTACCAGCGCCCCACTCGCAACGTGCGAGGGCGCGAGCGGGGCGATGCCGCCACACCCGAATGCGTTGTTCATGCCATGTCGGTACCCGCCTCTCCCCTTTCCCGGACGACTGTAACGAAGCGGAAGGAGACCCGGGATCCAGCACGAAAAGTCGCGAAGCGTCCGTCGTCTGCAACGGTGCGACAGACAGAGCCGCTTCGCGGCAATTTTCTCCTGAATCCCGGATCTTCTTCCGCTATCGCTTCAGTCGTCCGGGAAAAGGGAGATCAATATCGAATTTTTTAATTTATTAATTAATCATTTTTGAGAGACATCACTGGATTTTGCCAAAATTTTTGACGCTAATTACATGAAAGAAACAAATTAAATGTGCATTATCTCTTGTGAACAACCAGGTCGAGCGACCGTTCGAGTGTGAACAGGATGTCGTCGAGGGCGCCGGCCTGGGCGGGTCTGAGGCAGGACAGAAGCGCCTGCTCGCGCGCGCGCAAGAGCGGCAGCAGTTCCTCGTAGACCTCGCGCCCCCGCGGCGTTAGCTGGAGCATGATCTCGCGCCGGTCGTCGCCACTCTCCAGGCGCTCGACGAAGCCGAGTTCGGCCAGATGGCCGACGGCCCGGCTGATGCGGGATTTGTGCGTCCGCGTGCAGCGCACGACGTAGTTAGCGCTCCGCGGCGCGTCGTGCATGCCGAGCGTCGCCAGGACCCGCCATTCCGGAATGTCGATGCCGAAGCGTGCGTAATCTGCCGCGAGCGCATTGCTGAACTCGGTCGCGAGGCGGTTGAGCCGGAACGGCATGAAGCCGAGCAAGTCCAGTCGGTTCATCCCCTCTCCCTCGCCCTCTCTCGGCCGCCGTGAGGCGGCGTCGCGATCAGGCCTCCATGCCGCTTGACGGTTGCGATCGCAACTGATTATGAATGGTTGCACCCGCAACAAGCATGGCTGCCGCCACTTTGCAACGCCGAAGCGCGCCGCCTGCCCGATCGGCCCAAATGGGTGATACGCTCACGCGCCGGACGGACGAGGCGGGAAAGACCAGGGAGGAGGACCGCATGAGCAAGGGTTTCGCCAGCCAGGGTGACCTGGTCGAGAAGAAGGAAACCTTCTCCGAGCTGGCGCCGGGCGTCTACGCGCTGACCGCCGAGGGCGACCCGAATTCCGGCATCGTGGTCGGCGACGATTCGGTGCTGGTGATCGACGCCCGCGCCACCCCACGCATGGCCGGCGACCTCGTGGCCCGCGTCCGCGAGGTTACCGACAAGCCGATCCGCCACGTGCTGCTCACCCATTACCACGCCGTGCGGGTGCTCGGCGTCGCCGGCTATCCGGACCGTGTCAACGTCATCGCCAGCGACGTCGCCCGGGCGATGATCGTCGAGCGCGGGCAGCAGGACATGGACTCGGAGATCCAGCGCTTCCCGCGGCTCTTCCGCGGGCGTGAGGAGATCCCGGGCCTGACCTGGCCGACGCTGACCTTCCACGGCGAGATGACCCTGTGGCTCGGCTCGCGCGAGGTGCGGATCATCCATGCCGGGCGTGGCCACACCGCCGGCGACACCATCGCGTGGCTGCCGAAGGAAGAGGTGCTGTTCTCCGGCGACCTCGTCGAGTACGGCGCCACCCCCTATTGCGGCGACGCGCATTACGGCGACTGGCCCGCCACCCTCGACCGCCTGGAGGCCCTGAAGCCCAAGGCCCTGGTGCCGGGCCGCGGCGAGGCGCTGACGAGCCCGGACCAGATCCGCGAGGGGCTGGAGGGCACCCGCGCCTTCCTGCGCGACCTGTTCACCATCGCCAAGGCCGGCGTCGCGGCCGGGCACGACCTCAAGACGGTCTATGCCCGGGCGATGAGCGAGATGCGGCCGAAATACGGGCATTGGGTTATCTTCGAGCATTGCATGCCGTTCGACGTGAGCCGCGCCTACGACGAGGCGAAGGGGATCGACACGCCCCGGATCTGGACCGCCGAGCGCGACATCGAGATGTGGCGGGCGCTGGAGGGCTGAACCCCTCCCGCTAAGCAACACGAGAGCGACGCCCGGGCCAACCGGGCGCGCCGCCATCGCCCGAGGAAACGCCATGACCTCTCGCCCCCGCTTCGCCTCTCACTCATCGTCCGAAACAGGCGGCCGCCGGCCGGTCGTGGTGATCGGTGCCGGACCGGTCGGGCTCACCTGCGCCATCGACCTCGCGACGCGCGGCGTGCCGGTGGTGGTGCTCGACGACGACCACACCGTCGCGACCGGCAGCCGGGCGATCTGCTGGGCCAAGCGCACCCTGGAGATCTGGGACCGTCTCGGCGTCGGGCAGCGCATGGTCGACAAGGGCGTGACCTGGCAGGTCGGGCGGGTCTTCCACGGCGCGCGCGAGCTCTACCGCTTCGACCTGCTGCCCGAGGGCGGGCACCGTCGCCCGGCCTTCGTCAACCTGCAGCAATACACCGTCGAGGAATATTTGATCGCGCGGGCGGCGGAATTGTCCGACCTGATCGCGCTGCGCTGGCGCCACGAGGTCACCAACCTGACCCAAACCGCCGACGGCGTGCGCCTCGACATCGCGACGCCGGACGGCGCCTGTACTCTCGATGCGGAGTGGGTGATCGCGGCGGACGGAGCGCGCTCTCCGACCCGGACCCGGATGGGCCTGCCCTTCCCCGGCCAGCGCTTCGAGGAGCGCTTCCTGATCGCCGACGTCAAGCTCGCCGACGCGACGCGGCGGGCGGATTTCCCGACCGAGCGGCTGTTCTGGTTCGCCCCGACCTTCCATGCCGGCCAGAGCGCGCTCCTGCACCGCCAGCCCGACGACGTCTTCCGCATCGACTTCCAGCTCGGCCCCGAGGCCGATCCCGAGCTGGAGCGCCAGCCGGAGCGGGTGATGCCGCGGGTGCGGGCGGTGATGGGCGAGGACAACCCGGTCACCCTCGAATGGTGCTCGGTCTACTCGTTCCGCTGCGCGCGGCTGGAGCGCTTCGTGCACGGGCGCGTGGTGTTCGTCGGCGACAGTGCCCACGTGGTGAGCCCGTTCGGGGCGCGGGGCGGCAATGGCGGCATCCAGGACGCCGACAACCTGTGCTGGAAGCTGGCGCTGATCGTGAGCGGCGAGGCTCCTGAGAGCCTGATCACCACCTACGACGAGGAGCGCGGGGCCGGCGCCGACGAGAACATCCTCAACTCCAGCCGCACCACCAATTTCATGACCCCGAAGACCCGGGCCGAGCGACACTTCCGCGATGGGGTGCTGGATCTCGCCGCGGAGGCGCCCTTCGCCCGCTCCCTCCTCAATGCTGGTCGCCTCTCGCGGCCGTGCAGCCTCGCCGGCATGGCGCTCCAGACCCCGGACCGGGTCCCGCTGGCCGGGGGATTGCGGCCCGGCGAGGCCTGCCTCGACGCCCCGGTCGTCGACGCGACCGGCCGCAGCACCTGGCTGCTCGACCACCTCGGCGGGTCGTTCGCGCTCCTGATCCTCGCGGGTGCCGAGGCGCCCGATCTCTCCGGTCTCCCGCCCGGCCTGCGCTGCGTCGTCGTGGCCGAGCGGCCGATGACCGTGCCGGGGGCCGAGGTGTTGTGCGACACCGATGGCCTCGCCGGGCGGCGCTACGGGGCCGGATCCGTGGCGGCCACCCTGATCCGGCCCGACGCGCACGTCGCCGCCCGCTTCGCGGCGCTCGACGGCGCGCAGGTGGCCGACGCGCTCGATCGCGCGCGCGGCCGGTCCGGCGCATCGGTCCAGGAGGCGGCGTGATGACGGCACGGTTGCGACAGGACGACGGCTTCGCCGGACGGGCGGACGAGGTCTACGAGACCCTGATCCGGGCGCATCACGGCTTGAGCGACGAGGACAGCGCGGCGCTCAACGCACGGCTCGTGCTGATCCTCGCCCACGAGGTCGGCGATCCCGCCTTGCTGGCCGAGGCCATCGCGCTGGCGCGGCGCTCGCTCGGCTTGGCGAGTTCTGATCATGCGATGTCGGCCTGATCCGGCGGGCTTCAGAACAGAGCGCGCCCTCTCGCCACGATTTTGCCCGAGCCCGCTCGGCCCCTGAACAATCTCTTCACGGTATGGGAGACCCATCCATGAACCAGCAGACCCGCCCCGCTCCGGCCGGCGAACCCGCCGCGCGGCCGATCCACCCGGGCTACCTGTCGGGCTTCGGCAACGGCTTCGAGACCGAGGCCCTGCCCGGGGCGCTTCCGGTCGGCCGCAACTCCCCCCAGAAGTGCCCCTACGGTCTGTATGCCGAGCAGATCTCCGGCTCGCCCTTCACCGCGCCGCGCACCACCAACGAGCGCTCGTGGCTCTACCGCATCCGCCCGACCGTGATGCACTGGGGCGCGTTCCGGAAGGTCGACGCCCGCCTCTGGCTCACCGCCCCGGCCGACGCCGCCGACCTGCCGCCGGCCCCCTTGCGCTGGGATCCGATCCCGATCCCGACGGAGCCGCTCTCCTTCGTCGAGGGCATCCGCACCATGACGACGGCCGGCGACGCCGGCGCCCAGGCCGGCATGGGAGCGCATCTCTACCTCGCCACCCGCTCGATGCAGGACGAGTACTTCTACAACGCCGACGGCGAGATGCTGGTGGTGCCCCAACAGGGCGCTCTCCGCTTCCGCACCGAGTTCGGCGTCATCGAGGTCGAGCCCGGCGAGATCGTGGTGATCCCGCGCGGCGTGAAGTTCGCAGTGGAACTCCTCGACGGCCCGGCCCGGGGCTATGTCTGCGAGAATTACGGCGGCGCCTTCACCCTGCCGGAGCGGGGGCCCATCGGCGCCAATTGCCTCGCCAACCAGCGCGACTTCCTCACGCCGGGGGCGGCCTACGAGGACCGCGACGCGCCCGGCACGATGCTGGTGAAGTGGGGCGGCAACCTCTGGGCCGCCGAGATCGCCCATTCGCCCCTCGATGTCGTCGCCTGGCACGGCAACTACGCGCCCTACAAGTACGACCTGAGAAAGTTCTCGCCGGTCGGCCCGATCCTGTTCGACCACGCCGACCCGTCGATCTTCACGGTGCTGACCTCGCCCTCCGAGACGCCGGGCACCGCCAATATCGACTTCGTCATCTTCTCCGACCGCTGGCTGGTGGCGGAAAACACCTTCCGGCCGCCGTGGTACCACCTCAACGTGATGAGCGAGTTCATGGGGCTGGTCTATGGCGTCTACGACGCCAAGACCGGCGGCGGCTTCCAGCCGGGCGGCGCCTCGCTGCACAACACGCTCCTGCCGCACGGGCCGGATGTCGACGCGTTCGAGAAGGCCTCGACCGTCGAGCTGAAGCCCCACAAGCTGGAAGGGACGCTGGCCTTCATGTTCGAGACGCGGTTTCCCCAGAAGGTCAGCCGCTTCGCCGCCGAGACGCCAGCGCTGCAGAAGGACTACGGGACTTACGGGCGCAAGCTCGCCAAGCACTTCGATCCCACCCGGCCCGAGGCACGCTGATGACGACGCTCGACCAGACGCACGATGCGACCTTGCGCTCCTGGGTCCCGGGGGCCGACGGGCATCCCGATTTCCCGATCCAGAACCTGCCGCTCGGGGTGTTCTCGCCTGCGGACGGCGTGATGCGGCCGGGCGTCGCCATCGGCGACCACATCCTCGACCTGACGGCGCTCCTCGCCACCGGCCTGCTCCAGGGCGAGGCGGCGCGCGCCGCCGAGGCCGCCGGGGGCGGCGCCCTCAACGCCCTCCTCGCCCTCGGGGCGGGACCGCGCCGGGCCCTGCGGGCGCAGGCGTCGGCGCTGCTGCGCGAGGGCGCGGCCGAGCGCGACCGGGTCGCGCCGCTCCTGCACGAAGCGAGCGCCTGCACCCTGCACCTGCCGGCCCGGATCGGCGACTACACCGATTTCTACGTCGGCATCCACCACGCCGAGAATATCGGCAAGCAGTTCCGGCCCGACAATCCGCTGCTGCCGAACTACAAGCACGTGCCGATCGGCTATCACGGCCGCGCCTCCTCGATCCGGCCCTCCGGGGTGCCGGTGCGCCGGCCGCGTGGCCAGTCGAAGGCGCCGGACGCAGCCGCGCCGAGCTTCGGCCCCTCCGCCCGCCTCGACCTCGAGCTCGAGCTCGGGGTGTGGATCGGCCCCGGCAACGCGCTCGGCACGCCGATCCCGATCGGCGAGGCGCAGGACCACATCGCCGGCTATTGCCTGCTCAACGATTGGTCGGCGCGGGACATCCAGGCCTGGGAGTACCAGCCGCTCGGGCCCTTCCTCGCCAAGAACTTCGCCTCGACGATCTCGCCCTGGATCGTCACCCCGGAAGCCTTGGCGCCGTTCCGCATCGCGCAAAGTCCGCGGCCGGAGGGCGATCCGACACCCCTCCCCTACCTCCGCGACGAGGCCGACCAGAGGAGCGGCGCCCTCGACCTCAGCCTCGACGTGCTGCTGGTAACCCCGGGCCTGCGGGCGGCCGGCCTTCCCCCGCACCGGGTCTCGGCCTCGAACGCCCGGCACATGTACTGGACGGTTGGACAGATGGTGGCCCACCATGCCAGCGGCGGCTGCAACCTGCATCCGGGCGACCTGTTGGGGACGGGCACGATCTCCGGGCCGGACCGCGCCGCCTGCGGCAGCCTGGTCGAGGCGACGCTCGGGGGCCGGGAGCCGCTCCGCCTCGCCTCGGGCGAGGAGCGCCGGTTCCTGGAGGACGGCGACGAGATCATCCTGCGGGCCCGCGGCATCCGCGAGGGCTTTGCCCCGATCGGGTTCGGCGAGTGCCGGGCAGTCATCCTCGGGGCGGTCGCATGAAGCTCTACGGCTACTGGCGCTCGACCTCGTCCTACCGCCTGCGCATCGCGCTGACGCTCAAGGGCGTGACCCCGGACCAGATCCCGGTGCACCTCGTGCGCAACGGCGGCGAGCATCGGAGCGAGGCCTACCGGCGGATCAACCCGCAGGCACGCGTGCCGAGCCTCGCCCTCGACGACGGCAGCGTGCTGATCCAGTCCCCGGCGATCATCGAATACTTGGAAGAGGTCTTCCCCCATCCGCCGCTCCTGCCGGGCGATCCGGTCGCGCGGGCGCGGGTGCGGGCGGTGGCGGCGATCATCGGCTGCGACATCCATCCGCTGCATAATGTCGGGCCGCTCAACCACCTGCGGCGCGATCTCGGCCAGTCCGAGGAGGCGGT
Source organism: Methylobacterium sp. EM32 (assembly GCF_040593685.1). Classification (NCBI taxonomy): domain Bacteria; kingdom Pseudomonadati; phylum Pseudomonadota; class Alphaproteobacteria; order Hyphomicrobiales; family Methylobacteriaceae; genus Methylobacterium; species Methylobacterium sp. EM32. Next base: position 39,630 of record NZ_JBEXZS010000038.1, read on the forward strand.
CTCGGCCTGGATCGGGCGCTGGATCGCCGAGGGATTCGCGGCGATCGAGGCGCTGATCGGTGACGAGGGGTACTGCTTCGGCCCCGAGCCGGGCCTCGCCGACGTCTACCTGGTGCCGCAGGTCTACGCCGCCCGCCGCTTCGCCGTCCCGCTGGAGGCGTTTCCGCGGATCGCCCGCGCCGCGGCGCTCGCCGAGGCGCATCCGGCCTTCCAGGCCGCCCACCCCTCGCGCCAGCCCGACGCCGAATAGTCCGGGGGGATGCCCCGCGCGGTCCCGACGGTCCCTCAGCCCTCGGCCCGCGCGGTGCGGCGCGGGCGGCCGCCCGTGGCGGGGGGCTCGGCCGCGGCCTCCGTCCCGCCGGCGCGGTAGCCGAGCCTGGCGGAGATCTCCTGGCCGAAGGCGCGGGCCCGCGCCACGGTGGGGCTCGCCTGGCCGAGATCGACCGCGCTCTCGGGGCCGATCAGGGTGAGGGCGCATTGGAGCTGGCCGGTATGGTCGAAGACCGGCACCGCGATCGCGTTGATGCCGGGAACCGGGCTGCCGGCGGTGGTCGAGCAGCCCTCGATCCGGATCTGCTCGGCGGCCGTCACGAGGGCGGGGAGCGAGGTCGGCACGCCGATGCCGCGCCCCTGCGACCCGGCGCGCAGCTCGGCCTCGACCAGCGGCGCCACGATGCGCGGCGGCAGGTGGGCGGCGAACAGGCGGCCCGTCGCCGTTCCCGTGAGCGTGTAGACGCCCCCCGCCCGCAGGTTGACGTGGATCGGCACCTCCGCCTCCTGGACCTGCACGATCGTCGGGCCGTGGGTGCCCCAGACGGCGAGGGTGACCATCAGGCCGAACTCGGTCGCGAGGTCCGCGGCCGCGCTCCCGGCGACGCGCAGGGTGTCGACCTGCCGCATCCGCGCGAGGCCGAGTTGCAGCGCGAACGGCCCGAGCAGGTAGCGGCCGGTCTGCGGATCCTGCTCGACGAGGCCGGTCTTGCGGAAGCTGACCAGGTAGGCATGCGCCTGGGCCGAGGCGATGTCGGCCCGCGCCGCGATGTCCCGGAGCATCGCCGCCGCGCCGATCTCGACCATCGCGTGCAGGATCCGCGCCCCGACCTCGACGGACTGGACGCCGCGCCCCTCGACGTTGCTCATCACGACAGCGCTCCTCCTCGCCTGCGCCTCGCGGCCCTGCCGCGGAGAGGCGCCCCCGCGCGACCGATCGCTCTCCATTAGGGACTCCGCGGGCGACCGCACAATCGGTCCCGCCTTTTCGGGTCGCACATCTGGTCCTCCCTTCCGGCAGGCGTGGGGGTGTCGGGGGAAAGATCCTTTCAAGTTCGAGCTCGGGATCCCCTCTCCCGTGTGGGAGAGGGGCAGGGGTGAGGGTGACACGCTTCAGGATAGATCTGAGCCGTGACGCTGCCAGCACGACGCTCAGTGCTTTACACTGAAGCGTGTCACCCTCACCCCCGGCCCCTCTCCCACACGGGAGAGGGGGGACCCGCGCCTCTTCTTTCCCCGGACAATCTTTCCCGCAGGGAGAGGAGGACCTGCACGTTCTTTACCCCTGCCCCCTCAATGCCTACTGCCGAGATAAGCCGACCGCACCTGCGGGTCGCGCAGCAGATCCTGCCCCCGGCCCGACAGGATCACGCGGCCGGTCTCGAGGACGTAGGCGGTGTCGGCGATGGCGAGCGCGAGGTTCGCCATCTGCTCGACGAGGAGGATGGTCATGCCGCCGTCGCGCAATCGGGCGATCGCCCGGAAGATGTCGTTGATGATCAGCGGCGCGAGGCCGAGGGACGGCTCGTCGAGCAGGAGCACCCGCGGGCCGGCCATCAGGGCGCGGCCGATCGCCAGCATCTGCTGCTCGCCGCCCGACAGGGTCACGGCGGGCTGGTCGCGGCGCTCCCTCAGCCGCGGAAAGAGGGCGAACTGCTCCTCCATGGCCGCCGCCAGCGCCGGGCCCGAGAGGCCGCGAGCATAGGCGCCGAGTTCGAGGTTGTCGGCCACCGACTGGTCGGGGAAGACCTGCCGGCCCTCCGGCGAGAGGGCGATTCCCGCCGCCACGCGCCGGTGCGCCGGCATCGCGGTGATGTCCCGGCCCTCGAACCGGATCCGCCCGGAGGCGACCGGCATCAGGCCGCAGATCGCCTTGAGCAAGGTCGTCTTGCCGGCGCCGTTGGCGCCCACGAGGGCGACGACTGCGCCGCGCGGCACGCTGAGCGAGACGCCGCTCACCGCCTCGATCGGCCCGTAGGCGAGGCTGACGGCCTCGACCTCGAGCGCCGGCGCCTCCGCGGTCCGGGCCCGGAAGGGGGCGATGGACTGGATCGTCATGACGCCAGGGCCTCCGGACGGGCGAGGGACAGGGTGACGTCGTCGCTGCCGAGATAGGCCGCGGTGACGCGCGGATCGCGCTGGATCGCGGCGGGCGGCCCCTCGGCGATCCGCTCGCCGTGATCGAGCACGACGACGTGGTCGGAGATCCGCATCACCATGTCCATGTGGTGCTCGACCAGCAGGATCGTGATGCCCTGGTCGCGGATGCGCAGGATCAGGTCGCCGAGCGCGTCGGTCTCCTGCGGGTTGAGGCCGGCCGCCGGTTCGTCGAGGAGCAGGAGGCGGGGCTCGGTGGCGAGCGCGCGGGCCAGTTCCACCCGGCGCTGGAGACCGTAGGCGAGGCCGCCGGCCTTGGCCGCGGCGAGGTGCGACAGGCCGACGAAGGCGAGGATGTCCCGGGCGCGCCGGCGCGCCGCCTCCTCCTCCGGCCCGCCGAGCCCGAGGAGCGAGCGCAGGAATCCGTTGCGCATCCGGTCGTGGCTGCCGAGCAGCACGTTCTCCAGCACCGTGAGGTCGCGGAAGAGCCGGAGGTTCTGGAACGTCCGGCCGATCCCGAGGCGGCAGATCGCGTGGACGGGTTTGCGCGCCAGGTCGCGGCCCCGGAACAGGATTCGTCCTTCGCTCGGGCGGACGATGCCCGACAGCATGTTGATGAGGGTCGACTTGCCGGCGCCGTTCGGCCCGATCAGCGCGTGGATGTGCCCCTCCGTCAGCGTCACGCTGACGTCCCGCGCCGGCTTCACGCCGCCGTAGGATTTCGACAGCGACACCGCCTGGAGGAGAGCCGCGTCCGAGGGGGCGCCCGGCCGGGTCGGCAGGGCGGGCGCGACCGGCGCGGACCCGTCCGCCGCGGCGCGCGGGCCCGGGACGAGGCGGCCGATCAGGTCGGTGACGACGCCCGCGACGCCGCGCGGCATCGCGTAGAGCGCGAAGAGCAGCAGCGCGCCGTTGACGAAATGCTCGATCCAGGTCCAGCGCGCCAGCACGCTCGACAGGACGGTGAGGATCACCGCGCCGAAGAGCGGGCCGGCGAGCGAGCCGCTGCCGCCGAACAGCACCGTCAGCAGGATGAAGACCGAGAGGTTGAAGGTGATGAAATCGGAATTGATGTACTGGTTCTGCTGCGCCACCAGGGCGCCGGCGAGGCCGCAGGTGGCCGCCGCGATGACGAAGGCCAGCACCTTGTAACGGAGAACCGGGACGCCGACCGCGCTCGCCGCGACCTCGTCGGCCTGGATCGACCGGAAGGCGCGGCCGAAGCGCCCGACGAGGAGGTTGCGCACGAGGAGGTGGACGGCGAGCGACAGGCCGATCGCGAACCACACCCAGCCCGCCATCGTCAGCGGCTGGCCCCCGAATGTGAGCGGCTTGATCGCGTAGATGCCCATGGCGCCCCCGAAGACGTCGGACACCTCGGTGACGAGCTTCTCGACCACGATGCCGAAGGCGAGCGTCACCATGGCGAGGCTCGGGCCCTTCACGCGCAGGGACGGCGCCGCGATCAGGACGCCGCAGAACGCCGAGATCGCGGTCGCGAGGACGAGGGCGAGCCAGGGGTCGAGATCCGCCGCGGTGGTGAGGAGCGCGGCCGCGTAGGCGCCCGCCGCGAACAGGCCCGCTTGGCCCAGCGACTTCTGGCCGGCGAAGCCGAGGAGCACATTCATCCCGGTCGCGCACAGGAAGTAGACGCAGATCGAGAACAGGATGCGGAGGTAGAAGTCGTTGTCGGTGGCCGCCGCGAGGGCTGCCGCCGCGAGCGCGACCGCGACCGCGATGAGGATGTCGCGCATGACGGTCAGACCTTGTCGAGGGACTGGGCGCCGAAGAGCCCGTTCGGCCGCACGGCCAGGACGAGGATGATGAGGAGGAAGATCACGATCTCCCGCCACTCCGCGCTCCACAACGCCACCCCGGATTCGAGCAGGCCGAGCGCGAAGCCGCCGACGATGCAGCCGCGCGGATTGTCGAGGCCGCCGACGATGGCGCCCGAGAACGCCTTGAGGGCGATGCCCATGCCGAGGAACAGCGAGGCCGAGGCGATCGGCGCGACGAGGAGGCCGCCGATGCCGGCGAGCAGGCTCGACAGCGCGTAGGCCCCGAGCATCATCGCCGCCACGTTGATGCCCATCAGGGAGGCGGCCTGGGGGTTGGACGCGACCGCCCGCATCGCCTTGCCGATCCGGGTGCCACGCATCACCCGGTCGAGCCCGAGCATCAGCAGGATCGCGACCGCGAGGATCAGGATCTCCTGCGGCCGGATGCCGGCCCCCGCGACCCGGATCACGTCGTCGCCGAAGGGCGAGGGCACGTTGACCGGGGCTGGTCCCCACACCGCGAGGCCGAGGCTCTGCACGATGATGCCGAAGCCGATCGTGCTCATCACCCAGTTCATGCCGGCCTTGCCCGCGAAGGGGCGGACCGCGACCACGAACAGGAGCAGGCCGAGCACCCCGAGGACGAGGCCGGCGACGAGGGTGGCGACCGGGTAGTTCAGGCCGGCGGAGGCCCATGGCGGCAGGGAGGCGAAGGACACCTCCCCGCCCCCTCCTGCCCGCGCGAGGAGGTAGAGCACCGTGACGCCGAGGAACGCGCCCACGGCGACGAACTCGCCCTGCGCGAAGTTCAGGGTCTTCGTCGTGGTGAAGGTGATGCTGAAGCTCATGGCGATCAGGGCGTAGACGCCGCCGATCGCGAGCCCGCTCACCAGGACCTGGATGAGTGTCGTCATCGCTGCACCTCCCGTCGCGCGGGTTCGGGCTTAGCCCTTGAAATCCTCGGGCTTCAGCGAGGCGACGATCGGATCCTCGAAGGCGGCGAGCTTCCCCCCGCGCCAGCAGGTCCAGTGCTGGTCGGCAGCCCCGAGCCCCTCATGGCTCTCGCGCGAGAACGGGGGCGCGTAGGTCTTGGCGCTGCCCTCGTAGGGCGCCTTCAGCCCTTCCAGCGCGGCCCGCACCGCCGCGCCGTCGGTCGAGCCGGCCTGCGCCATGGCGAGCGCCAGCAGCATCGTGCCGTCATAGGCGTGGACCGCGAAGGAGAAGGCGGAATCGGCGTCGAGCTTCGGGCGGATCCGCTCGAAAAAGGCCTGCTGGCGCGCCGTCCGCGTCTCCGAGACGGTGCGCAGGAAGATCGGCTTCTCGGCCAAAGTCGGCCCGGCCGCATTGAGGAAGCTCAGGTTGTCGGCGGCCCAGCTCGTCAGGACGGTCGGGAAGTAGCCGATCTTGTCCATGCTGCGCATCACCTGCCCGATCGGCGTGCCCTGCGCCCAGAGCAGCACCGTGTCGACCTCGGCGCTCTTTAGCTTGGCGAGCTGCGAGGTCATGTCGGTGTCGTTGACGCCGAACTTCTCGCTGGCGGCCGGCACGATGCCCTGGACCTTGGTGACCTCCATGAGGTCCTTCAGGCCGCTCTGGCCGTATCCGGTCGTCTCGGTGAGGAGGCCGACCTTCTTCGTCGCCGGGTTCTTCCTGGCATAGGCGACGACGGCGATCACCTGGAAACGGTCGACGCTGCCGACGCGGAACATGTAGTTGTCGGCATTCGCGCTCATCGGCTTGGTGATGTCGGTCGCCGAGCCGATGCAGCCCATCACCGGGATGCGCTTCTGGTTGGGAATCTGCTTCCAGGCGAGCGCGTTGCCCGAATTGGTCGGCCCCAGCACCGCGACGACCTTCTCGTTGTCGATCAGGTCGCTCATGTTCTGGATCGACTTCGGCGGCTGCGAGAGGTCGTCGCGGACCACCAGCTCGATCTTGCGGCCGAGCACCCCGCCCTTGCCGTTCAGGTCCTCCAGGGCGGCCTGGATGCCGGCGACCGCGGCGCGCCCGGACTGGGCCGAGGGCGAGGCCGAGAGGTCGCCGTTGAAGCCGATCTTGATCTCGCCTGCGCTCCAGGCGCGGCGCGGCACGCCGGCGACCAGCGGGGCGGCGAGACCGAGCGAGAGCGCGCCGCCGACCAGGCCACGCCGGGTGAGACCGAGATCCGTCATGTGTCCTCCCACGGTGCGCTTTTTGGCGCGGCGCAGGGCCGCCGCCGCGACGGCGCACCCCGCCGCGGCCCGTCTTTGTCGTCCGGCGCCCCCGCCTGCGCAGCGTTCCGGATCGTTGCACAAGCATTAGCTGACAGCGACTGCGTTCGCAAGCAACGAATTTGTTTGTTGCGAACGACATCGTCATATGCGACATCGAGCACTGACAAGGCCTCCTCGAATGGGGCCGGACGAGACGGGAGGCGGCGCATGCTGCTGCAGGGACGAACCGCTTTGGTGACCGGCGCCGGACAGGGCAACGGCGCCGCCATCGCCCGCGGCCTCGCGAAGGAAGGCGCCGCGCTCGTCTGCACCGACATCGACGGGGACGCCGCCGGCCGGACGGCCCGCGCGATCGTCGAGGACGGCGGCGAGGCCACGGCCCACGCCCTCGACGTCGCCGACAAGGCGGGGGCCGGGCGGCTCGCGGCGGAGCTCGAAGCGGCGTCGCGCAGCGTTTCGATCCTCGTCAACAATGCGGGCATCTGCCCGCGTCACCCGGTCGACAGCCCCGATCTCGAGCGGCACTGGCAGGCGGCCCTCGACGTCAATCTCACCGGCGCGCTCACCCTGACAGTGGCCTTTCTGCCGGCTCTGCGGCGGACGAAGGGGACGGTCGTCAACATCGCGTCGATCGCCTCGTTCGTCTCGACCGCGACCTCGGTGAGCTACCCGGTCTCGAAGGCGGGCCTGCGCGCGCTGACCCAGAGCCTCGCCCACGAGCTCGCGCCGGAGGGGATCCGGGTCAACGCGATCGCCCCCGGCACCATCGCGACGCCGATGACCGAGGCGACGCGCCTCAACCCCGAGCGCTCGGAGCGCTTCCTCGCCCGCATCCCGATGGGCCGCTACGGCGAGCCGGAGGAGCTCGTCGGCCCGGTCGTGTTCCTGGCCTCGTCGATGTCGAGCTACGTCACCGGGACGACCCTCGTCGTCGACGGCGGCTATCTGGCGCTCTGAGGATCCCTGCCATGTTCGTCCGCATGGGCCTCCTGCGCCGCCGGCCCGACCTGTCGGCCGAGGCCTTCCGCCGCCACTGGCGCGACGTCCACGGTCCCATCGCCGCCCGGTTCCCGGGGCTGGTGGCCTACCACCAGAACCACGTCGTCGACCGCCGCCAGCTCGGCATCGACCACGCCCGCGGCGCCTGGGACATCGACGGCATCTCGGAGCTGTGGTTCGAGTCCGAAGACGCCATGCGGGCGGCGATCGACTCGCCCGCCTACCCGCCGACCCGCGCCGACGAGGCGGCGTTCCTGGCCGAGACGCGCATCGTCACGGTCGAGCAGAGAACCGTGGTCCCGTTCGATCCGTCGGTCCCTCGCTCGATCAAGCGGATGTCGTTCCTGCGCCGGCCGGTGCATGTGACGCCGGAGCGGTTCCGGCAAGAGTGGTTCGAGGTCCACGCCCCGCTGGTGCGCGCCTTCCCGACGCTCCTCGGCTACCGGCAGAACCTGATCCTGTCGCGCCAGGCCCCGCCCGGCCGCTCGGCGGGCTACGACGCGATTCCCGCCGACGGCATCGTCGAGATGTGGTTCGCCGACGAGGCTGCGCTCGACGCCTCCTTCGCCGACGCGGCGGCGGTCCGCTCGCAGGCCCACGCGCACACCTTCATCGCCGAGATCACGCCGTTCCTGGTCGAGGTGCACGTCGTTGTCTAAGTCGTTGTCCAAGAGCCGGTCTGATTTACTCGCCAGTCTTGACACCCTGCTGGTCATTCCGGGGCCGCGCAGCGGAGCCCGGAATCCAGACACTCAGTTGGTCGTCAATCAAGCGGATCGCGCGCCGCTCGTTCCTGAAGCGTCGGCGGCTCTGGATTCCGGGCTCCGCTGCGCGGCCCCGGAATGACCCGGAGGGTGTCAGCTCCATGAAAGCCAATCAAACAGACGTTGAGCCGTCGTCTGACGAACCCGCCCAGGCGTCGGACCGACCGCTGCTGTTCTCGTCCTTACGCCTGCGGGATGTGACGCTGCCGAACCGCATCGTCATCTCGCCGATGTGCCAGCACGCCGCCGAAGGAGGCTGCGCCACCGACTGGCACCTCGTCCATCTCGGCAAGTTCGCCCTCGGCGGGGCCGGGCTGATCCTGACCGAGGGCACGGCCGTCTCGCCGCACGGGCGGATCGGCCTCAAGGATCTCGGGCTCTGGGACGATTCCCAGGTCGCGCCGCTCGCCCGGGTGGTCGAGTTCGTCCACGGCCAGGGCGGGCTGATCGGCGTGCAACTCGCCCATGCCGGCCGCAAGGCCGGGAGCCACGCCCTCTGGGATGGCGGCCACGCCTTCACCCAGGCCGAGCTCGACGCCCACGGGATGCGCCGGCTCGGGCCGAGCCCGGTCGCGGCGGGACCCGGCTGGACGACGCCCGATGCCCTCGACGAGGCCGGGATCGCCGGGGTGATCGAGGAGTTCGCGGCCGCGACCCGGCGCGCCGTCGCGGCCGGATTCGACGTCGTCGAACTGCATTTCGGGCACGGCTACCTCGCCACGAGCTTCCTCTCGCCGCTCGCCAACCGGCGCAACGATGCCTTCGGGGGCTCGCGCGATAACCGCATGCGGCTGCCGCTCGCCATCGCGGCGCGGGTACGGGCCGAGTGGCCCGCGTCGCGTCCCCTGTTCTGCCGCATCTCGGCGGTGGACGGCGCCTCCGACAGCTGGGACCTCGACGACTCGGTCGTCCTCGCGCGCGCCCTCAAGGCGGCGGGAATCGACGTGGTCGACGTCTCGTCGGGCGGCCTCGCCGAGGAGACGCGGCGGATCACGGTGCCGCGCGGCCTCGGCTTCCAGGTGGCTTACGCCGAGCGGATCCGCCGCGAGGCCGGGATTTCCACCCAGGCCGTCGGGATGATCGTCGACGGGCCGCAGGCCGAGGACATCCTGCGCTCCGGCGCCGCCGACCTCGTGGCGGTCGCGCGGGCCGCCCTCGAGGATCCCTACTGGCCGCGCCGCGCCGCCGAGGCGCTGGGACTGCCCCCCGACTATGCCGGCTGGCCCGTCCGCCACGGCGCGTGGCTCGCCAAGCGCGAGGAGGCGATGGGCGCGCTCCTGCGCGACCGCCGCCGCACCTTGCGCGCCCCTCCCCCGACGAACGCCTGAGAGACGAAGATGAGCCAGACAGTGGAATGCGACGTCCTCGTCGTCGGGTCCGGCGCCGGCGGCTTCGCGGCGGCGGTCACGGCCGCCGCGCACGGCCTCTCGGTGATCCTGGCCGAAAAGGCCGAGTTCGTCGGCGGCACCACCGCCTATTCGGGCGGCTTCCTATGGGTGCCGAACAACCCGGTCTCCCGCCGCGACGGCATCGCCGACAGCGTCGAGGAGGCCCGCACCTACCTGCGCCACGAGGCCGGCAACCACTTCAACGCGGAATGCGTCGACGCCTTCCTGGCCCAGGGGCCGGAGGCGATCGCGTTCTTCGAGAGCCGGACCGCCGTCACCTTCGAGCCGGCCTCGGCCTTCTCCGACTACCATCCGACCGCGCCCGGCGGCCGGTCGGGCGGGCGCTCGATCAAGGCGCAGAATTTTCGCGGCGAGGCACTCGGAGCTGAGCTGAAGCGGCTGCGCCCGCCCCTGCCCGAGCTGACCTTCGTCGGCCTGATGATCGGCTCCGGACCGGAGCTGAAGCACTTCTTCAACGTGACGCGCTCGCTCGCCTCGGCGCTCTACGTCGGCAAGCGCCTCGCCTCGCATGCAAGCGACCTCCTCAAGAGCGGGCGCGGCATGCTCCTGACCAACGGCAACGCGCTGGCGGCCCGGCTCTTCCGCAGCGCCCTCGACCTCGGCGTTGACGTCTGGACCGGAGCGCCGGCGACCGGGCTGATCGTCGAGGACGGCGCGGTCCAGGGCGCCACGGTCAAACGGGACGGCGCGGCCGTGACGGTGCGGACCCGGCGCGGCGTGGTGCTGGCCGCCGGTGGCTTTCCCAACGACGAGAGCCGCCGCCGGACGATGTTCCCGCACGACCGGGACAATCGCGGCCACTTCTCGCCGGCCCCGGCCGGCAATACCGGCGACGGCCTGCGCCTGGGCGAGGAGGCCGGGGCGGTGGTCGAGGACAGCTACCCCAACGCCGCCGCCTGGGTGCCGGTGTCGCGGGTGCCGCGCAAGGGCGGCGGCTTCGGTGTCTTCCCGCACTTCATCGACCGCGCCAAGCCCGGGCTGATCGCCGTGCTGCCGAACGGCCGGCGCTTCGTCAACGAGGCGAATTCCTACCACGACTTCGTGCAGGCGCTGTTCGCCGCCAAGGCGCAGGGCGAGGCGGCCCGCGCCTTCCTGGTCGTCGACAAGCCGTTCCTGACCCGCTTCGGCCTCGGCTTCGTCAAGCCCTTCCCCGTCCCGGTCGGCCCGAACATCCGCTCCGGCTACCTGAAGACCGGCCGGACGCTCGCCGAGCTCGCCCGCAACGCCGGCATCGACGCAGGCGGTCTGGAGGAGACGGTCGCCGCCTGGAACCGCGACGTGCAGGACGGGGAGGACCGGGCCTTCGGCAAGGGCTCGACGGCCTATAACCGCTTCAACGGCGATCCGGACTTCACGCCCAACCCGTGCCTCGCGCCGATCGCGACCGGGCCGTTCTACGCCGTCGAGGTGGTGGTGGGCGATCTCGGCACCTTCGCGGGGTTGCGCTCCGATGGCCACGCCCGCGTCCTCGACCGGGCCGGCCGCCCGATCCCGGGCCTCTACGCCGCCGGCAACGACATGGCGAGCATCATGGGCGGCAACTATCCGGGCGGCGGCATCACGCTCGGTCCGGCGCTCACCTTCGGCTACATCGCCGGCCGTCACCTCGCCGGGGAGGCGGCCGCCCTCGCGCCGGCCCGGCCTGATGCGGCGTGAGGCGGGATCCTCTCGATCCGTTCAAGCAAGCGCCCCGGCAGAGCTTTCATCCTCCGGTGCATTCGACAACTCTCGACGTCATCCTGGGGCTCGACGAAGTCGAGAACCCGGGATCCATAACCGCTGACGCTCCAGGAAGAAGCGGGACGCCGTCCGCTTCATTCTCAACCGTCGGCGGTTATGGATCCCGGGTTCCGCTGCGCGGCCCCGGGATGACGATGGAGGGTTTCAGGATCGTCGAGAGAGGCAGACACGCCTTCACAAGAACCCGATCGAGAACCACGGCACGAAGGTGAGGACCAAGAGCCCGAGGAACAGCGCGCCGAGATAGATCCAGATCCGGCGCATCCCCGATTCGGGCGCGACCCCGCCGATGATGCAGGCGGCGTAGTAGCAGAGGCCGAAGGGCGGGGCGAAGAGGCCCAGTCCCATCGCGAGGATCACGATCATGCTGTAATGCACCTCGTGGATCCCGAACTGGTGCGCGATCGGGAAGAGCAGCGGACCGAACAGCACGATCGCCGGGATGCCTTCGAGCAGGCTGCCGAGCACGGTGAAGGCGACGACCGAGATCAACAGGAAGCCGGTCTTGCCGCCCGGCACCGCCGCCATCGCCCGGGCGAGGTCGTGCGAGAAGCCCGACTGGGTCAGCGCCCAGGCCATCGCGCTCGCCGCCCCGACGATGAACAGGATCGCCCCCGACAGCGAGGCGGTCCGCGCCAGCATCGGCAGGATCTCCCGCGATTTGAGCCCGCCGCGATAGATCACGAGGCCGAGCACCAGCGAGTAGACGATGCCGATGGTCGAGACCTCCGTCGCGGTCGCGACGCCCTCGACCACCGCGGTGCGGATCAGGAACGGCAGCAGCAGGGCCGGCAGCGCGATCAGCAGCGTCTTCTTCACCACTGAAACAGGCGCGCGCGGGATCACGACGGCGTCCTCCTCCTTGCCGGCGCGGTAGCGGGCCACCGCCGCCAGCACGAGGGCGAGGACCAGGGCCGGCAGGATCCCGGCGGTGAACAGGGCGGCGATCGACACGCCCGTCGCCGAGGCGATGGCGATCAGCACGATCGAGGGCGGGATCGTCTCGCTCATCGCCCCCGAGGCGGCGAGGATCGAGAGCAATTCGCCGTCCTTCATCCCGCGCTTGCGCATCTCGGGAAACAGGACGGGCGCCACCGCCGCCATGTCGGCGGTCTTCGAGCCGGAGATGCCCGAGACGAGCAGCATCGCGCCGAGCAGCACGTAGGACATGCCGGCCTTCACGTGGCCGAGCAGCGAGGCGAGGAACGCCACCATCACGCGGGCCATCCCGGTTGCGTCGACGAGCTGGCCGAGGAGCACGAAGAGCGGGATGGCGAGCAGGATCAGGCTGCTCATCCCCTCGTCCATCCGCCCGACCACGATGGTGAGCGGCGTCGAGGTGGTGGTGAGCAGGTAGGCGGAGGTGGCGAGCGCGAACGAGAACGCGATCGGCACGCCGGCGAGAATCCCGATCCCGAGGAGGCCGACGAAGAACACCAGGAGCGCCCAGTTGCCCATCGCCGTGAGCCACGGTGCCCCGAGGGCGAGGAGCGCGACGATCCCGACGAGCACGGCGCCGACCGCGATCAGGTCGGCCGGACGGTGGCGGGCGAGGCGCAAGGCGCAGGAGAGCAATGCCAGCACGAAGCCGACCGGCACGGCGAGCGCCCGCACCGTGCCCGACCAGCCGAGCGCCGGCGTCTCCACGAAGGACTGGTCCTCGGTGTAGTCGTAGGCCGCGTGCATCAGGAGCGCCAGGAAGGCGAAGACCGCCCCGATGGCCAGCGCCTCGCACCAGGCCCGGGCCCGGGGCGAGAGCGCGCCGACCACGAAGGTCAGCCGCATGTGCTCGCCCCGCTGCACCGCCACGACGCTGCCGAGCATCGCGAGCCACAGGAACAGGATCGAGGCGAGCTCGTCGCTCCAGATGATCGAGTGGCCGATCGCCCGCGAGACGATGCCGGCGAACAGGATCACCGCCTCGGCGGCGACGAGAACCGCCGCCGGCACCTCGACGGCGAGGCGCAGAGCCCGCTCGGCCGAGGAGAGCCAGTCGGCCGCCGGAAGGGCGGCCGCCGGCCGGGCGTGGAGGTCGGCCACCGCGCTCATGCCAGATCCCCCGTCACGGCTTCGAGGGCCTTCCACGCCTCGGGCCCGAACTTCTCGCGCCAGTCGCGGTAGAAACCGGCCTGGGTCAGGGCCTTGCGGAAGGCGGCCTTGTCGGCGGTCTCGAAGGTGAGGCCGCGGGCGGTAAGCTGGCCTTTCAGCGTACCGGTCAGGCGCTGGACGTCCTCGCGCTCCTCCATCGCCGCCCGGTCGAGCTCGCGCCGGACGATCTCCTGGAGCGGCCCGGGCAGCTTGCCGAAGGCGCGCCGGTTGGCGACGAGCCAGAAGGGGTCCCAGATGTGGTTGGTCTCGGTGAGGTATTTCTGGACCTCGTAGAGCTTGCCGGCCTCGATCGTCACCAGCCCGTTCTCCTCGCCGTCGACCAGCCGGGTCTGCAGCGCGGTGTAGAGCTCGTTGAAGTTGATCGAGGTCGGGCTCGCCCCGAGGCTGGAGAACAGCGAAGTGAAGATCGGCGCCACCGGCACGCGGATGCGGTAGCCCTTGAGGTCGTCGGGCGTCTTGATCGGCTTGGCGTTCGAGGTAATCTGGCGAAAGCCGTTATCGGCGGCCTTCGCCGCGACGATCAGGCCGGCCTTCTCGATCTGGGTACGGACATACTCGCCCACCGGCCCGTCGACCCCGCGCCAGACGTGGTCGTAGTCCGAGAAGGCGAAGCCGACATTGGTGATCGCCGCGCCCGAGGCCACGGTCGAGATCACCGAGCCGGCGATGTTGAGGAACTCGATGCCGCCCGAGCGCACCTGGGTGATCAGGTCGGTGTCGGAGCCGAGCTGGCTCGCGGGGAAGAATTTCAGCTCCATCCGCCCGCCCGACGCCTCGCGGATGCGCTGGCAGGCCTGGTCGAGCCGGGCGTTGATCGGCTGGGTCAGAGACTGGCCGGTGGCGAGCTTGTAGGTGAACTCCGCCGCCCGCGCCGGCTGCGTACGGATCGCGACGAGCGGAAAGGCGGCGGCGCCGGCCAGGAACAGGCGGCGCGACGGTCCTGATTGGGGCGTGGACGTCATGGGTTTCCTCCGGCGCGCCGTCATCCGCGGGGCCCGCGGTGCGGCATCGTTTGGGTCGAGACGGAGGAGGCGCAGGCTCGGGCGCGCGGCGTTCGCGCCCGTCATCCTCCCCTGCGGCGTTCCTTGGATCCGGAACGGCTCGTCTCGCTTGGTCGCCGAGAGTAGGAACCGCGTCGATGTAGGACAATCCAGATTATTTGCGGTTTCGTGTAGCGCGGCTAAAGTGTCGGGATGTCGGTCCCGCTCCGCGCCATCACGGTCTTCCACGCCGTCGCCCGCTCCGGCAGCATCACCCGGGCGGCGGAGGAGCTCGGCGTCACGCCCTCGGCTGTGAGCCAGCAGGTCCAGTCCCTCGAACTCGCCCTCGGCACCGCGCTGATCGGCAAGGCCGGCCGCGCCATCGTGCTGACCGAGGCCGGCGAGCGCTATTTCGAGATGATCGGGCCCGAGATCGACCGGATCATGGAGGCGACAGAGCGCATCCAGGGCTTCCGCTCGGTGACGACGCTGACCGTGCGGGCGACCCCGAGCCTGTCGACCAAGTGGCTGCTGCCGCGCCTCTCCGGCTTCATCACCGCCCATCCCGACATCGAGCTGCGCCTCGACGGCACCAACGAGCCGACGGCGTTCCAGAAGGAGAACGTCGACATCGAGATCCGCCACGGCACCGGCGGCTGGCCCGGCCTGTTCGCCGAGGGGCTGGTGGAGGAGAGCTTCCGGCCGGTCTGCGCGCCATCATTCGCCGCGCCCGGCAGCCTCGCGGCGGAGGATCTTTTCCGCCACCTGCTGATCCACTCGGTGAAGTCGCAGGTGCAGTGGCCGCACTGGTTCACCCGCGCCGGGATCCGGCCGGCCGCGCGCTGGCGCCGGCTCCTGTTCGACCGCACCCACATGGCGATCGACGCCGCCGCCGGCGGGCTCGGCATCGCGCTCGAGAGCGACCTGATGCTGTGGGGCGACCTGCGGGCCGGGCGGCTCGCCTGCCCGCTCGCCTCGCCGCCGCGGATCACCCTCGTCACCCAGTGGGTGACGTGCCCGCCCGACCACCTGCGCCACCGCAAGGTCCGCGCCTTCCTCGACTGGATCCGCCGCGAGCGCGACCTCTGGACGGCGGAGCGCGACGCCGCGAACCTTTAAGCCGCGCTTCACGGTCGCCTCGGAAATCTGGATTGTCCTTCACGGAGCCGGCTTCTAGCGTTCCGGCCGTCAGATCCCGGCGGGCCGTTCGAGACCATGCCGGGACCGCGCCGAGACCGGCCCTGCCATCCTTCGAGGATCGGCGGCGAGAGACCGGTCGGCAAGAAGAGAACCGCTGGAGGAAACCGATGAACCTCTCCACCCTGCTCCTCGCCCGCGCCTCGTCCGGCCGTCCGGTCCGCGTCGGCCTGATCGGCGCCGGCAAGTTCGGCTCGATGGTGCTGGCCCAGGCGCAGCGCATCGAGGGGATGCACGTCGTCGCCGTCGCCGACCTCGATGCCGGCCGCGCCCGCGCCTCCCTCGCCCGGGTCGGCTGGCCCGAGGAGCGCTATGCGGCGACCTCGATGGGCGACGCGGTCAAGAGCGGCCGCACCTTCATCACCGAGGATGCCGGGGCGCTCAGTGCCTGCGACGAGATCGAGTGCATCATCGAGGCGACCGGGCACCCGATCGCCGGCATCCGCCACGCGATCCAGGCGATCGACGCCCGCAAGCACGTCGTGATGGTCAATGTCGAGGCCGACGTGTTGTGCGGGCCGCTGCTCGCCGAGCGGGCACGGCGCCAGGGCGTCGTCTACTCGATGGCCTATGGCGACCAGCCGGCGATCATCTGCGAATTGGTCGACTGGGCCCGCTCCTGCGGCTTCGAGCTAACCTCGGCCGGCAAGGGCATGAACTTCGAGCCGCGCTACCGCTACTCGACCCCGGACACCGTCTGGGGCTTCTTCGGCTGGTCCGAGGAGGAGGTGCGGAAGGGCGACTTCAACCCGAAGATGTACAACTCGTTCACCGACGGCACCAAGGCGGCGATCGAGATGGCAGCGGTGGCCAACGGCACCGGGCTCGACTGCCCCGATGACGGCCTCGCCTTCCCGCCGACCGGCCTGCACGACCTCGCCAAGGTCTTCCGCCCGGTGAGCGACGGCGGGCGGCTGCCGCGCGCGGGCCTCGTCGACATCGCGGCGAGCCAGGAGCCGGACGGGCGCGAGGTGTTCAACAACATCCGCTACGGCGTGTTCGTCACCTTCAAGGCGACGAGCGAGTACACCCGGGCCTGCTTCAAGCAGTACGGCCTGCTCACCGATCCGTCGGGCTGGTACGGCTCGATGTGGCGCCCGTTCCACATGATCGGGCTCGAGACCAGCGTCAGCGTGCTCTCGGCGGTGCTGCGCAACGAGCCGACCGGCTGCTCGAAGGAGTTCCGCGGCGACGCCGTCGCCACCGCCAAGAGCGACCTGAAAGCCGGCGAGATGCTCGACGGCGAGGGCGGCTACGCGGTGTGGGCGAACGCGATCCCGGCCTCGAAGAGCCTGGCGCTCGGCGCCCTGCCGATCGGGCTCGCCCACAACGTCAAGCTCAAGCGCCCGGTCGCCCGCGACCAGATCGTGAGCGTCGACGACGTCGAGCTCGTCAACGACCTCGACGTGGTGGCCCTACGCCGCCAGATGGAAGACACGACCCGGCAGGCGACCACCCCGAAGGCGGCCTGATCCCCGGTCATCGGCGGCGCCGGATCGTCCGGCGCCGCGCGCTCTCTTCCGACAAGGTCCATCATGTCACCTTCCTGGCCCTTCGTGGTCATCGCCGAGTTTCGGGTGCGGCCGGGCTCGCTCGACGCGTTCCTCGCCCTCGCCCATGACGACGCCCGCTCCTCGGTGGCGCACGAGCCCGGCTGCCGCGCCTTCGACGTCGCGGTGAGCGAGAGCGACCCGCTCGCGGTGGTATTCTACGAGGTCTACGACGACCGCACCGCCTTCGACGCGCATCTCGAGACCCCGCACCTCGCCCGGTTCCGGGCCGGCTTCCCCGCCCTGATCGCGGAGGAGCGCCCGGTGCGCTTCCTCGCCCGGACCGTCAGCGGGGCGGAGGCCGGCTGACGGAACGAGGGAGGCCGATCGGACAGGCTTCGGGAGAATCCTCCCGGGGCTCGCTCCGGACGCCGTGGCGCCGTCAGGGCGCTTCCCGCCGATCGGCGGACCGTCGCGGTGCGGCCGCGCCGCGACGCCGGCCGGCGGGCCGGTCGGGCTCCTGTGACGCCAGTTGCTCCAGAGCCGCGTCGCGCGCGTGCTCGACGGAAGCCCGCATCAGCGCGCCGGCGCGGGCACCATCCCGGCGCCGCACGGCGTCGAGGATGGCGCCGATCTCCTCGAGGCTCGCGGCGATCCGACCCGGCTTCGCCATGGCGCGGATGCGCAGGAAGTTGATCCGGGCGTTGAGCTGCCGGAGCAGGTCGCGGGCGACCTCGTGCCCGACCACGACGAGGAGGTGGTCGTTGAAGCGCAGCATCAGCCCGACGATCTCCGAGACCGCGTCGGTCGCGGCGGCGGTCCGGACCTGCGCGAAGAGGCCCTCGAGATGCGCGATCTCGTCCTCGCTCGCCACAGCCGTGAAGCGCTCGATCAGCAGGGCCTCCAGCAGGGCGCGGATCTCGTAGATCTCGGCCGCATCCTTGGCGGTCAGCGCCATCACGGTCGGTCCCTTGCGGGGCTCGACCGAGACGAGCCGCTCCGCCTCCAGCCGGCGGATCATCTCGCGCACTGAGGCCCGGCTGATGCCGAGCGCCGCGCAGAGCTCGCGCTCGATGAGCCGCGCGCCGGGCGCGATCCGGCCCGCGATGATCGCGTCCCGCACCTCCTCGAAGGCGCGCTCGCGCACCAGTTGCGGCGGCGCGAGCATCCCCAGCGCTCCGGCGATCATGCTCCCTCCCCGACCCGGCCCCGGCGGATAGCACGCCGACGCACCGCATCACCACGCGGCGCAGGCTCTCGACAGCCGTGCCGCTCTGCGCAACATTGTCAGACAAGAAGACAAAAAGGCAGCATCTGCCGCGCCCAGTGGCAGGGGGGCCGGGTACGTCAGGACGCTTCCCCCCTGAGGCGGTGCGTCTTCGCGATTGGTGCACGGCTTGCAGAAACCAGAGGGTGCCCGCCCACCGGGGCCGGCCTGACAGCGGAGGAAACGATGTCGCGAGCGGCCATCAGCGCGCCGGCGGCGGGTCCGGTGCCCGCATCCGAGGGATCATCGGACCACGCCCGCATCCGGCGCCGGGCGATCGTGTCCTGCGCCGTCGGCAACTTCGTCGAATTGTTCGATTTCCTGATCTTCGGCCTGTTCGCGGCCCAGATCGGTGCCACCTTCTTTCCCGCCGGCGATCCCGTCGTGTCGCTGCTCTCGACCTTCGCCACCTACGGCGTCGGCTTCGTGATGCGGCCGGTCGGCGCCGTGGTGATCGGGGCCTATGGCGACCGGCGCGGCCGCAAGGCGGCGCTGATCCTCACCGTCGGCCTGATGGCGACCGCGACGGCGCTCACCGGCATGATCCCGTCCTACGCCACGATCGGGATCTTCGCGCCGCTCCTCCTCGTCGCCTGCCGGCTGGTCCAGGGCTTCTCGACCGGCGGCGAGTGGGGCGGAGCCGCCGCCTTCCTGGTCGAGTACGCGCCGCCGGGCCGGCGCGGCCTGATCGGCAGCATGCAGCAATTCAGCGTCGGCCTCGCGCTCATCGCCGGCACGCTGATGGCCGCGATCCTGAACTCGACCCTCGACCCCGCCGCCATGACGTCGTGGGGCTGGCGCATCCCGTTCATCTGCGGCTTCGTACTGGCGCCGATCGGCCTCTACCTGCGCTCGAAGGTGTCGGAGACCCCGGCCTTCGACCGCGCGGTCTCGCAAGCGGCGGTGGCCTCCCACCCGGTCCGCGACGCGCTGACGGTCTACCGCAAGCCGGTGCTCGCGGCCTTTGGCCTGTCGATCGTCGGCACGGTGGGCAACTACACCTTCAACATCTTCATGCCGAGCTTCGCCTCCGGGCAGCTCGGCATCGCGCCGGGCACCGCCTACTATTCCTCGGCCGTCGCCGCGCTCGTGCTGACGGCGTTCACCCCGGTGATGGGCCACCTCTCGGACCGGATCGGCCGCAAGGCGGTGCTGCTGATCTCGGCTCTGGGTTACGTCGTCCTCGGCTACCCGCTCTTTG
Source organism: Methylobacterium sp. EM32 (assembly GCF_040593685.1). Taxonomy (NCBI): domain Bacteria; kingdom Pseudomonadati; phylum Pseudomonadota; class Alphaproteobacteria; order Hyphomicrobiales; family Methylobacteriaceae; genus Methylobacterium; species Methylobacterium sp. EM32. The sequence goes on from NZ_JBEXZS010000038.1 coordinate 59,144, forward strand.
CCCTCGTGGTGAGCCATCCGACCGGCCTCGGCCTCGTGCTGACGCAGTCGATCGCGGCCTTCCTGCTCGCGATGTATGCCGGCCCGCTCTGCGCCGTCCTCGCCGAACTCTTCCCGACCCGGGTCCGCTTCACCGCGCTCTCGATCGGCTACAGCCTGGCGGTCACGATCTTCGGCGGTTTCGCCCCGTTCATCGCCACCTTCCTGATCCGCGAGACCGGCAGCCCGCTCTCGCCGTCGCTCTTCGTCGTCGCCTCCGCGCTGATCAGCGCCGTGACGCTCCTCCTCATCAAGGATCCGACCAATGCTCCGCTCGACTGAGGCAGAGTCCGTCTGCGATCCCGTCACGCTCGAGATCGTGCGCGGCGCGGTGCGGGCCGCCCAGGCCGAGATGGAGGCGCTGATCGAGCGCACGGCGATCTCGGCCTTCATCCGCGAGAAGAAGGATTTTTATACCGGCCTGTTCGACGCGGACGGCGTCATGGCGGTCGGCTCGAACGTGCCGATCTTCGGCGACATCACGAGCCCGGTTTTCCGCGATTTTCCGCCTGAGACGATGGGGCCGGGCGACCTCTACTGGTACAACGACTGCTACGGCTCGCGCGGCGCCGTCTCGCACTCGAACGACCAGGTGCTGCTGGCCCCCGTCTTCCGCGACGGCCGGCTCTGCGCCTTCGTGATGGCCTGGGCGCATTTCGCCGATATCGGCGGCCTGCGCGCCGGCTCCATCAGCCCGGACGCCACCGACATCTTCCAGGAGGGCATCATCGTGCCCCCGTGCAAGCTGATCGATCGCGGCCGGACCAACGACGCGGCGCTCGCGATCTTCCACCGCAACTCCCGCTTCCCGGCCCAGAGCCTCGGCGACATGCGGGCCCTGATGGCGAGCGTCGATCTCGGCGTGCGGCGCGTGGGCGAGATCCTCGACCGCTTCGGCCCGGACGTCGTCGCCGACGCGCTCACCCAGCTGCTGGCCCGCACCCGCGCCCTCGTGCGCGAGAGGCTGGCCGAGACCTTCGCCGAAGGCACGCATCGTTTCACCGACGCGATCGATTCCGACGGCCATGGCGGCGGGCCCTACCGGATGCGCTTCTCCCTCACCCGCAGCCGGAGCCACGACGGCGAGGACCGCTTCGTCTTCGACGCCACCGAGACCGACGACCAGGCCCCGGGGCCGGTGAACTTCCTGATGAATCCCGGCGTCCCCGGCATGGCGCTCGGGCTCTACTATCTCGGCGGCGATCCGGCCCAGGTCTGCAACGCCGGCGGGCCGCAGGCCCTCGACGAGGTGCGCCTGCGCGAGGGCTCGCTGCTCTGGCCGCGCTTCCCGGCCCCGCTCGGCATGCGGGGCCTCACGATGATGCGGGTGCTCGCGGGGCTCAACGGCCTCGTCAACGTGGCGGGCGGCGGGGCGCCGGCGGCGCATTCGGCCTACGTCATCATCCTGATGCGCGGCACCTCCCGGACCGAGACCGGGGTCGTGGAGCCGTTCCTGCTCTCGGACGGGATCGGCGTCGGCTACGGCGCGCGGCCCCAGGCCGACGGGATCGACGCGGTCTACTTCGTCGCGCAGGAGAATTACCCGGTCGAGTTCCTGGAGACCGGCTACCCGGTCCGCCTGCGCGCCTACGGCATCGTGGAGGATTCCGGCGGCGCCGGCCGCCATCGCGGCGGCTGCGGCATCGTGCGGGACTACGAGATCCTGGCCGAGGAGGCGGTGCTGGCCCTGCGCATCGACGGCGTCGAGAACCCGCCCTGGGGCATCGGCGGGGGCATGGCGGGCGGCGTCGGCCGGGCCGTCGTCAATGCCGGCACGCCGCAGGAGCGGGTGCTCGCACCCCTGTCGGACGGCAACCGGCTCACCCGCGGCGATGCCCTGCGCATCGAGACCGGCGGCGGTGGCGGCCACGGCCATCCGTTCGACCGGCCGGCCGAGGCCGTCCTCCAGGACGTGCTCGGCGGCTTCGTCTCGGTAGGGGCGGCCGCGCGCCTCTACGGCGTGGTGATCCGCGATCGTGCCCTCGACGAGGCCGCCACCGCCCGCGCCCGCACCGACCGCCCGGAGACCCGGGCCTTCCACCGTCACGAGTACGTTGATGCCCTCGCCTGACTCCTCCCTCGCGGTCGCGGTCGATATCGGCGGCACCTTCACCGACGTCGCGCTGCACGATCCCCGCACGGGCCGCGTGTGGCGCGCCAAGACGCCAAGCGTGCCGGGCGACCCCTCCCGGGCCTTCATGACCGGCATCGGCCTCGCGCTCGAAGAGGCGGGCTTGTCCGCCTCCGCCCTCGGGCGGGTGCTGCACGGCACCACCGTCGCCACCAACATGATCCTGGAGGGCAAGGGCGCGCGCGCGGCGCTGATCACCACCGCGGGTTTCCGCCACGTCCTGGCGATCGGGCGCCAGGACATTCCGCGCCGCGCCAACCTCTATTCCTGGGTCAAGCCGGACCGGCCGGTCCCGGCCTCCCGCGTCTTCGAGGTGCGCGAGCGGATCGGGCCCGGCGGCATCGTCCTCGACGACCTCGACGAGGCGAGCGTGCGCGCTGCCGCCGCGTCCTGCCGCGCGGCCGGGGTCGAGGCGGTGGCGGTGTGCCTGCTGCACGCCTTCGCCAACCCGGCGCATGAGCGGCGCGTCACCGAGATCCTCCGCGAGGAACTGCCCGGCCTCGCGGTGACGGCCTCGACCGACGTGCTGCCGGTGGTGCGCGAGTACGAGCGCTCCCTCGCGACGGTGCTGAACGCCGTCGTCATGCCGGGGGTCTCGACCTACGTGTCGCGCCTCCAGACGCGGCTCGACGGGGCCGGGATCGCGGCACCGCTCCTCCTGATGCAGTCGAATGGCGGCGTCGCCGGCGCCGCCACGATCCGGCGCGCGCCCGCCCTCACCGCCCTGTCGGGGCCGGCCGCCGGCGTCGTCGGCGCCCGCGAGGTCGCGGCGGCCTGCGGCATCGCGGACATCATCACGGTCGATCTCGGCGGCACCAGTGCCGATATCTGCCTGATCAAGGACGGCCGCATCGGCCTGACGCAGGCGGGCCATGTCGGCGAGTGGCCGCTGCCCCTGCCGATGGTCGACATGGTGACGATCGGCGCCGGCGGCGGCTCGATCGCCCGCGTCGCCGGCGGCACGCTGACCGTCGGGCCGCAGAGCGCCGGCGCCGATCCCGGCCCCGCTGCCTATGGCCGCGGCGGCCGCGAGGCGACCGTCACCGACGCCCACGTCGTGCTGGGCCACCTGCCGGAGCGGCTGCTCGGCGGGCGCATGGCGCTCGACCGGGCGGCCGCGCGCGCGGTGGTGGCAAAGACCGTGGCCGAGCCGCTGGGGCTCACGCTGGAGGCCGCCGCCCGCGGCATCCTGGCGATCGCCGACAACCACATGGTCGGGGCGCTCCGCGTCGTCTCGGTCGAGCGCGGCCACGATCCGCGCGACTTCACGCTGGTGCCCTTCGGCGGGGCCGGACCGCTGCACGGCTGTGCGCTCGCCGACCTGCTCGGTATCCGCCGCATCCTCGTCCCGCCGGCCCCGGGCGTGCTCTGCGCCGACGGCCTGCTCGCCGCGGACCTCAAGGCCGAGTTCAGCCGCACCCTGCCCCGGGCCGGCCGGATCGACGTCGGGACGGCCGAGGCGATCCTCGCCGAGCTGGGGCAACAGGCTTCAGCCTGGCTCGCGGCGGAGGGCGTGACGCAGGCCGACCGCGCTCAGGCCCGGGTCGCGCTCCTGCGCTACCACGGCCAGGGCGGGGAGCTCGCGGTGCCGTGGTCGGGGACGGTGGAGGCGGTCGAGGGGGCCTTCGCGGCGGCGCACGCGGCGCTCTACGGCTTCACGCTCGATGCCCCGATCGAGCTTGTCACCTTGCGCGTCGAGGCGACCGGCCGGATGCCGCCGGCGCCGCGCGAGGCTGTGGCAGCGGGATCGGGCGCCGCCCCGGGGGCCGAGTTGACCGTGCACCTCGCGACCGGGCCGGCGCAGGTTCCACTCTACGAGCGCGCTCGATTGGGGGCCGGCGACCGTTTCGCGGGCCCGGCGATCGTCGCGCAGCTCGACGCCACCACCCTGGTGCCGCCGGGCTGGCACGGCGAGGTGCACGCGTCGGGGGCCATCCTGCTCACGCGGTTCCTGCCCAATCCGTCCGACTGACAAGTCAAGCGCGCCTCCCCTCTCCCGTGTGGGAGAGGGGCCGGGGGTGAGTGTGACACGCTTCAGTGTGAAACTCTGAGTGTGGTGCTGGCAGCTCGGCGTTCGGAGATTTATTCGGAGCCGTGTCACCCTCACCCCTACCCCTCTCCCACACGGGAGAGGGGATCCCGCGCCATTTTTGTACTGACGCAGATCAAGTGGAATGCTTTGCGCGACGCAAGGGGGTAGCCGTGACCAACACAACGTGCGAAGACGACGATCTCCAAAAAGTCTTCGACCACATCGCTGCCAACGAGAAGAACTTCATCGCCCGGGTGATGGACTATGTCCGCCATCCCAGCATCAGCGCACAGGACATCGGCATCCGGGAGGTCGCCGGGCTCCTCGTCGACCACCTCCAGGGCCTCGGCTTCTCGGCGGAGGCGATCGAGACGGCGGGCCACCCGATGGTGCTCGGCCGCCGGGACGAGGTGCCCGGCGCGCCGACGATCCTGCTCTACGGCCATTACGACGTGCAGCCGCCCGAACCGCTGGAGGCCTGGGTCTCGCCGCCCTTCGAGCCGACGATCCGCGACGGCCGGATCTACGCCCGCGGGATCGGCGACAACAAGGGCCAGCACTTCGCCCAGCTGCTGGCGATCGAATCCCACCTCGCCGTGCATGGCCGCCTGCCGTGCAACGTCGTCGTGCTGCTGGAGGGCGAGGAAGAGATCGGCTCGCCGCACATCGCCGAGTTCGTTGCAGGCCATCGCGAGCGCTTGCGCGCCGACCTCGTGGTGACCGCCGACGGCCCGATCCACCCCTCCGGCCGGCCGGTCCTGACCTACGGCGTGCGCGGCGTGGTCAATTTCGAGCTGCATTGCCGGCACGCCACCCGCGACGTCCATTCGGGCAATTTCGGCGGCGTGGTGCCGAACCCGCTCTGGACCCTCGTGCACCTCCTCGGCACGATGAAGAGCGAAGCCGGCGAGATCACCATTCCCGGCTTGCACGATGCCATCGTCCCGCCGACCGACCAGGAGCGGGCGATCGCCGCCCGGCTCCCCCTCGATCCGGAGGCGATCAAGGCCGAACTCGGCCTCGACCGGCTCGACGCGCCGTCGGACCTCGGCGTGGCAGAGCGCCTGATGTTCCGGCCGACGCTGACCATCAACGGCTTCCACGGCGGCTATGGCGGGCCGGGCTCGAAGACGGTTCTGCCCTGCGAGGGCATCGTGAAGTGCGACATCCGCCTCGTCGAGGCGATGACGCCGGACGACGTGCTCGACAAGGTCGAGGCCCATGTGCGCCGCCACGCCCCCGAGGTGACGGTGGTGCGCCAGCACGGCATGCTGCCCTCGAAGACGCCGGTCGATTCCCCCTTCGGCGCCGCGATCCGGCAGGCGGTTCTCTCCGCCCAGGGCGTCGCGCCCTACGAGTACCCCTCGCTCGGCGGCAGCCTGCCCGACTACGTCTTCACCAAGATCCTCGGCGTGCCCGCCTTCGTGCTGCCCTACGCCAATGCCGACGAGGCGAACCACGCCCCGAACGAGAACCTGCGGCTCGATTGCTTCGTCAACGGCATCCGGACCGGGGCGGCGTTGCTCTCGGCGCTCGCGGCGGGGCATCTCGGGAAGCGCGACGGCGATCGCGGTTCCCGGTGACGCCGCCCATCCGTAGGATTGACCTCGAACCCCGCGACAGGATGCACCCATGACCGACATGAGCAAGCTCGAGCCGTGGCAATGGCCGGAGGCGCAGTGGCGCCACCTCGTCGGCCAGGTCCGGGCCGGGCGCCCCTACCGCCCCGCCGCCTGGAAGGACGGCGCACGCTGCGCGGTCGCCCTGTCCTTCGACAGCGACCACGAGACGAACGAGCTGCGCGAGGGCGGCAAGTCGATCGGCCGGATGAGCTGGGGCCAGTACGGCAACCGCGTCGGCATCCCGCGCGTCCTGGCGCTGCTCGACCGCTACGACATCAAGGCGACGTTCTACGTGCCGGCGGTGGCCGCCCTCCTGTACGAGGACGAGCAGCGCCGCATCGTCGCCGAGGGCCACGAGATCGGCATCCACGGCTGGATCCACGAACTGAACTCGGTCCTGCCCTACGAGGCCGAGCGCGACCTGATGTTCCGCTCGACCGACACCCTGGAGCGCATCACCGGCGTGCGGCCGGTGGGCCTGCGCACCCCCTCCTGGGATTTCAGCCCCCACACCTTGAAGATCGAGACCGAGCTCGGGCTCCTCTACGATTCCTCGCTGATGGCCGACGAGGATTGCTACGAGCTCGAGCTCCACGGCGAGGGGACCGGCATCGTCGAGCTGCCGGTGGAATGGATCCGCGACGACGCGGTCTACTTCATGATGCACCGCTTCCAGTCGCTGCGGCCCTACACGCCGCCGGCCGACGTGCTCGACATCTTCACCCGCGAGTTCGACGCGGCCTACGAGGCGGGCGGCCTTTTTCAGCTGACCATGCACCCGCACATCATCACGCCGCGCTCGCGCATCTGGATCCTGGAGGAGCTGATCCGCCACGCCAAGGCGAAGGACGTGTGGTTCGCCACCCACGCCGAGATCGCCGCCTACGCCAAGGCCCACGCGGCCTGAGGCGGATCCGGCTCGGCCGGCGGGTGATCCCATCGGCGGCCACCCCCTGTAGGATCCTCCCCGACCGAGTCACCAGGCCGCCACGAGGGCCCCGATGAGCGACACCGACACGACACCGGAGATCATCGCGACCGCGGGCCTGGCGCGGCCGGCCGAGATCCGGATCGATCCCTGGGGCCTCTGCCACCTGCGGGCGGAGAGCCTCGACGACCTGTTCTTCCTGCAGGGGTTCAACGCCGCCCGCGACCGGCTCTGGCAGATCGACCTGTGGCGCAAGCGCGGGCTCGGGCGGCTGGCGGCGGATTTCGGGCCCGGCTACCTGGCGCAGGACCGCGCCTCCCGCGCCTTCCTCTATCGCGGCGACATGGCCGCCGAGTGGACGAGCTACGCCCCGGACGCGCGCGCGATTGTCGAGGCCTTCGCCCGCGGCATCAACGCCTACGTGGCGCTGACCCGGCGCGAGCCGGAGCGGCTGCCGGAGGAGTTCCGGCTCTTCGGCACGGAGCCCGCATTCTGGGAGCCCGAGGACGTCGTGCGCATCCGCAGCCACGGCCTGACGCGCAACGCGCTCTCGGAGGTGCTGCGCGCCCAGGTGGCCCCCCGCTGCGGCGACGCGACAGACCTCCTGCGCAAGAACCTGGAGCCGCGGATCGCGCCGGGCCATCCCGGCGGCCTCGACCTGTCGGCGATCCCCCTCGCGGTGCTCGACCTGTTCAAGCTCGGCACGGCCGGCGTGCTGTTCACGCCCGAGCGCCTCGCCGCCACCCTCGCCGAGGCCGAGGCCTGGACGAGCGTCACCGATCTCGGCGAGGTCGTGCGCGACGCGGCCTGGGAAGGCTCGAACAACTGGGCGGTCGCCGGCAGCCGCACTGCGACCGGCCGCCCGATCCTAGCGGGCGATCCCCATCGCGCCCATGCCGTGCCGTCGCTGCGCTACCTCGTGCACCTGAGCGCGCCGGGCTTCGACGCGATCGGCGCCGGCGAGCCCGCGGTGCCGGGGATCTGCATGGGGCATAACGGCGAGGCCGCCTTCGCGATCACGATCTTCGGCGCCGACCAGGAGGACGTGTACGTCTACGAGACGAAGCCGGGCGATCCCGACCGCTACCTTTATCAGGGCGAGTGGGAGCCGATGCGGATCGTCGAGGAGACGGTCGCCGTGAAGGGCGCGCCGGACCAGGTGGTCCGCCTGCGCTTCACCCGGCACGGCCCGGTCCTCCACGCCGAGGGGACCCGCGCCTTCGCGTTGCGCTCGGTGTGGTTCGAGCCGGGCTCGGCCGCCTATCTCGCCAGCCTGTCGACCATGCGGGCGACGACGCTGCCCAAGTACCGCGCGGCGGCGCGGCGCTGGGGGGCGCCCTCGCTCAACCACGTCTATGCGGACGCGAGCGGCACGATCGCCTGGTTCCCGGCCGGCTACACCCCGAACCGGCCGAACTGGGACGGGCTTTTGCCGGTCCCGGGCGACGGCCGCTTCGAATGGGCGGGCTTCCACGACCTCGACGCGATGCCGCAGCTGGAGAATCCGCCGGAGGGTTTCGTCGCCAGCGCCAACGAGGCGAACCTGCCGGCCGACTGGCCGCATGCCGAGCGGCCGGTCGGCTACGAGTGGCTTGAGGCGAGCCGCGCCCGCCGCATCCGCGCGGTGCTGTCGGAGGCCGCCGGCCACGATGTGTCCGATTCCACCGCCTTGCAGACGGACGTCGTCTCGATGCCGGCGCGCCGGCTGCGCCCGCTGCTGGAGCGGCTCCCGGCCGATGGTCTGGCCGGGCCGGGGCGAGCGCTGCTGCTCGCCTGGGACGAGCGGCTGACGGTCGAGTCGGGCGCCGGCCTCCTCTCCGAGTTGTGGTGGACGCACCACCTGAAGCCCGCCCTGTTCGCCCGCCTGATCGACGATCCCGCTTTGCGCGCCCTGATGCAGCCGGGCGACGTCGAGGGCATCCTCCAGGCGCTCGAAGCGCCCGATGCTCGCTTCGGCGGCGATCCGCACGCGGGCCGCGACGGGCTTCTCGCCGAGACCCTGGTGGCGGCCTTCGCGGACGCCGCCGCCCGCTTCGGCACCGACCCGGCGGACTGGCGCTGGGGCAACCTGCACCACGCCTTCTTCGCCCACGCGGCGAGCGCGGCCGCCGGTGCAGGCTTGCGGGAGGCGCTCGATGTCGGGCCGCTGGAGAAGCCCGGCAGCGCCTCGACGGTGATGCACGCCGCCTATCGCGGCAGCGATTTCCGCGTCACCAATGGCGCCTCCGTCCGCTTCGTCGTCGACGTCGGCGACTGGGACCGGAGCGTCTGCATCAACACCCCCGGCCAGTCCGGCGACCCACGCTCGCCGCATTACCGCGACCTCGCGCCTCTCTGGGCCCGGGGCGCGTATGTGCCGATGCTCTACAGCCGGGCGGCGGTCGACGCGGCGAGCGTCGCGACGATCCGGCTGGTGCCGGATCATCCGTGAGTCGGCAGGACGAGAGAGTTGCCCGGTCCGGGCGTCAAACCTATCGTCCCGGCGCAAACAATCCTGCCGGGGCGGCCGCGTCACGCTGCGCGCCGGCGGCGGTGACACGGGCACGAGGGAACGCCATGCTGAAGACCATCGATCCGCTGCTCAACGGGCAACTCCTCGCCCTCCTCGACGAGATGGGCCACGGCGACGAGATCGTCATCGCCGACGCCAACTTCCCTTCCGCCAGCAACGCCCGCCGGCTCATCGACATGCCGGGCACGACGGCGCCGGCACTCCTCGACGCGGTCCTGTCGCTCCTGCCCCTCGACGATTTCGTCGAGAGCCCGGTGGCGGTGATGGTCGCCCCGCCCGAGACCCGGCCGCTCTACGACGGCTACCAGGCCAGCGCCGACCGCGCCGAGGGGCGCAAGATCGTCATCAGCGAGATCCCGATCCCCGATTTCTACGCCCGCACCGCCAAGGCCTTCGCGGTGATCCGCAGCGGCGAGCGGCGCCTCTACGCCAACATCCTCCTGCGTAAGGGGGTGATCTACCCGTGAGCCCGGGTGGTGGTAATCAGGCCGACATGGCACCCTCCTCGTCATCCCGGGGCTCGACGAAGTCGAGAACCCGGGATCCATAACCGCTAACGGCGGAGAACGAAGTGGATCGCGTTCCGCTTCATCCTGCACCCCCAGCGGTTATGGATCCCGGGCTCCGCTGCGCGGCCCCGGGATGACATCGAGGGTTTCAGGTCGGTCCGCTCACCCCAATCAGGTTCTCATGCCGCTGTCCTGCACCGCGATCGGATATCGCGTCGGACGAGACCCTACCCGCTCAACGCCCGCGCCGCCTCGATCGCCAGCGGCGCGAACCGCTTGCGGAACTCCTCCAGCGACCATTCGCTCAGCGAGCCGGCGATGTGGACCGCGCCGAGGGGGCGTCCGGGCCCCGCGAGCACGGCGGCGCTGAGCACGACCTCGCCGATCAGCGCCTCCTCGGTGGCGAAGGCGTAGCCGTCGCGGCGCGCCTCCTTCACTTTCCGCCAGATCCTGGCCGGTTCGAGCAGGGTCTTCTGCGTCAGCGGCCTGCGGTCCGAGCGGGCGAGGATGTCGTCGACCGCTTCGTCCGGGAGCTGCGCCAGGCAGGCCCGCCCGCCGGAGGAGGCGAAGGTCGGCACGCGGCGGCCGGCGAGGGTGGCGTAGAACGTCTCGCGCTTGCTCTGCAGCCGCACCGCGTAGAGCGTGGTGAGGTCGTCGAACAGGCTGAGGTCGACGCGCTCGTTGGCGGCCTTGCGCAGGTCGACGAGGACCGGCATGGCCCGCTCGATCAGCGGGTTGGCGCGCAGGTAGTCGAAGGAGCGGTCGAGGATGCGCCGCCCCGGGACGAGCCCGCCGTCGCGGCCGCGTTCGAGGTAGCCGCGGCTGAGCAGCGTCTGCGCGATGCGCTGGGCCGCGCTCTTGTTCGTTCCCGCCGCCTGGGCCAGCTCGCCGAGCGACATCGGGTGCGGGCTGGCGGCGAAGGCTTCGAGCACGTCGAGGGCGCGGGCCACCGATTGCAGAAAAAGCCGGTCGTCGACCCCGCCGCGCGAATCCCCGCCTCCGTCACCCTCGTCGTCCATCCGCATGCGTCGGGTCGTGCCTCGCGTGTGGGTCGGTTCTACACCATCATGCCTCTGCGTGAGCAAGACGGTCGTATCGCCAGGCGATGTCACGCAGCGTCAGGCCAACGTCGCGCATGGCTGTCAGGGGAAACGAAATAGCGCGGCTTTTCCCCCTCCCCCCTCTGCGGGGGAGGGTGCCCGGCGCAGCCGGGCGGGAGAGGGGTAGCGCGACGCTGCTTCAGATAGCATCCGTCACCAAGGTCGCGACTTCTCCGGAAGCGTCGCCCCCCTCTCCCGCCCCACTCCGTGGGGCACCCTCCCCCGCAGAGCTACGGCCTTAACGGATTTGATTCGTGCGTACCAAAGGTTGAAATCAAGCCTCAAAACCACGCCTCTGCGGGTACTGATTTCAACCTTAGATTCGG